>CAZLPC010000445.1:1194-3041 GCA_964561305.1 uncultured Anaerolineae bacterium | reverse complement strand
GGGCGAACCCTTCACCAGCAATATCACGACCATCTATGCGCCCAACGTGACCGCTGGCGCAATCGCCCGCAACTTTGCCCGCACCAGCCGCATCTTGCGCCCCCAAAACAACGGCGAAGTGACCATTCGGGCCACGGCCCCGGTGCGGGCCTATGAAAATCCGGGTGGCAATCCCGTCCGCAACGCCGATACCAGCGAGGTCTGGCTGCCCCAAGATTGGGACGGTAACGGCTTCGACACCCATCTGCTTAGTAAGTCGTATGTTTATAATGGCGAGTTGTGGCTAGAAATCTTCATTGGTGGCGATCATTATGTCTATATCCGCGCTGCCGATGTCGCCATTACGCGGGGCCAGCTTGCTGCCGACCCCGCCGAGTGGGTGAATCAATAGCCGTTACACCGCGTTAAATGCTGGTCCCACAACTAACGGATAATTGCCACACCTGAACTCACCCCAACCCTCTCCAATTTCCGCTAACGCGGGGAGAGGGGTTTTTCTTGGCTCCATGCCAGCGCCGTTTATTCTGCACATACTCCCTAGAACATTTTAGAATTTGTGCTGACATTATGTTTTGTGCTATACTATCGAACAGATGAGCTATTTAATGATCTGCATCGAAAGGTCGGCACAAATATGGATTCAACCTTTAAGAACAGTTTATGGTTACAATTTGGGGCCGCGATAGATTTTTTGGCGGATACGGTGGCCGCGTGTCCTGACGAGTTGTGGCGTGCGCCGTTGTGGCAAACGCCCACCCATCCGCCCGAAATGGCCCAGTTTTGGTATGTCGTTTATCATACGCTGTTTTGGCTGGACTTATACCTGCAAGGGCCCGAAGAAGGCTTCTTGCCGCCTGCCCCCTTCACATTGATCGAGCAATTCGACGACGGTCCAATCCCCGAACGAGTCTATACTAAAGCGGAACTAAGCGCATACTTGGCCGACTGTCGGCAGAAGTGCCGCGCCGCCATCGAATCGCTCACTGATGCACAAGCCACCACGCGCTACCGCTTCGGGTGGGGAGAAGCCAGCTACTTTGAGCTGTTGATCTATAACCTGCGGCATGTGCATGGCCACGCTTCGCAATTGAACATGCTGCTAGGCCTACTGCTTGGCTCCACACCCGATTACACCTGCCAAGCACACGATCCACTTTAGTACTACATCATTCAAAATAGGAGAAGATATACGTGGCTAATCCAGTCAACCATACCATCATCATCCATGCGCCCCCGTACACATCTTCCAGTTTTTTGAGAGCGCTTGTGTCCAAGAATGGGTCGGCAGCATGATCGCCTCAGAAGCCACCAGCGCAGGCCCCATGCAGGTGGGTAGTACCTTTCGCGATACTTACCGCGTGAACAGCGATCATAAAATCGTGGCAAAAGGTGAAGCATTGGCGCACGATCCACCCAACTATATGCAAGTCCGCATGGTCTACGAAGGTCTCATCACCGTCGCCGCCTACCACCTACCTCCCGCCGTTCAAGATAATGTAACGCGCCTCGATTACGCCTCTGAAACTGTCTACAATGGCGGCCAGATTCAGAAATTAATGGCCCCTATCGTGAGCATCATAGCTAGACACCAATTGAAAAGCGATCTCGAAAAACTGAAGACGTTGACCGAAGCACGGCCATACTGTATCGTCGGGGCCGCGCAGACTGGCCGTGTCGCCCTTTCGTGCGCTATAATTACGCGTGATCTAGCGCCTTCTGAATAACGGAGCCACCCTATGCCCAACACCATCATCCTCATTGGCCCCATGGCCGCCGGCAAAAGCACCATCGGACGACTACTCGCGCAGCAGCTTGGTCGCGAGAATCACGCGCTCGACGATTATCGC
>CAZLPC010000445.1:0-1184 GCA_964561305.1 uncultured Anaerolineae bacterium | reverse complement strand
CGACTCGGGGACGTCGAAGTCCCGGAGCAGCTGGGGCGGGACCGCGCCGCCGAGAAAGCCGCCCATGAAAGCGCGGGCTTGTGGGGCATCTATCGCTACTTCAAGCCCTACGAGGTGTACTCGGTAGAGCGCATTTTGGCCGACTATCCTGACACGGTGATTGATTTTGGCGCGGGCCAAGCCGTTCAAGACGACCCCGACCTGTTTGGGCGGATTGAAGCCACACTTGCACCCTACCCCAATGTTTTTTTACTGTTGCCCGTGCCCGATTTGGACGCAGCGGTCGCGATCTTGAATGAGCGTTTCATGGCGATGGACTATGCCGCCGATGTGGATCCGGCGGCGCTAGAACTGAACGCCTATCTCACCAAGCACCCCGCCAATTTCACGTTGGCCAAGCACATCATCTACACCAACGGCAAAACGCCTGAGCAAACCACTGCTGAAATCGCGGCACTGCTGACCGAATCTTGAGGTCTAATCGCGGCCAACTGGTTGCTCTTATATAGCAATTGGCAGTTGTTTGAGCCACGCAACACTCAGCCCGTTATGGGCAGGTCGGCGCAGGGGCCGGTGATGATGACCACATCGGCCCGCACCCATGTGTCGTCTTGCAACTGCCACCACGTCAGCCCATCGGGCCCCAGCGCCTGCCCCACCGCAAGGCGCACCTCGTTGGGTACAAGCCGCCCCCCCACCGCTGCATTGGTGTTGGGGGCGCTGCGCTGATTGACGGCGGCACGGGTGGTGCTGACATAGCAGGCATCGGGATTAGGCAACAGCCACACTTGGGCGCGGTCGGCCACATCCCATACGGCGATGCGCGTTTGGCTTGGGTCGAAGGCCGCGCCGCGCACATCGGCATCGGTAAACACTTGCAACACGTTTTGGCCCCCATCCAACGCCCACACCTCAAATACGCCGCGCCGCAAGCGCCCCCACACCAATGCCTGCTCACCATCGGGACTAAACACGCCCCCCGCCAACACCGCCCGCGACTGAATGGCCAGCGCCAGCACATCATCGCCGCGCCACAGCGCCATGTGGCCGCCAGACCCCACCGTTAACAAGGTATCGTCCAAGAAGGCCGCATCCGATAACCAGCCCGCCGTCGTCACAAAACGGGTGGGGGTGGCGGGGTCATCGGTGGCATACACGCGGGCCGCCCCAAGCCTCTCGAGCAC
>CAZLPC010000444.1:826-3047 GCA_964561305.1 uncultured Anaerolineae bacterium | reverse complement strand
CGCTCGCGGGTCAATGACAAATATCGGCTGTTATGGGAGGATTATAATGGTGGCATTGGGCTGTGGCGTGTGGGCATCCACGAAACCATAGACGGCACCACCCACCTACCCACCATCAACACCGCCAACCTAGAGCTTTACAGCGCCCTCGACGAATTGTCAGAAATGGCCCAAACCCCACCCAGCGGCCCCAGACCTTTTGCCAGCGTTTCAGATAACTTGTTGCAGCTTTTTGGTGTGCCAAAAGACTATCTTGATGCCATAAAAGCCCTAGAATATGACGACATTGAAACGATATGGGCATTACCAATTCCGCACGAAACCCAACTAACACTCTATGATGTGGTCTCAAAAGGCTGGGACGAAGCCACGGGTGCGCTCTTTGATCCCCAACGCTTCCTGTATCGGGTCAATGCCGACCAACTAGAGGGCTATACTGAAGGCAAGATTAAGCGCCTGATGCTAGACCTAAATGAAGAGCAGGCCAGCTTGGTGCATCTCAATACAACTGGCACAGTGTTGATAAAAGGGGTGGCCGGATCGGGTAAGTCTACGATTGGCTTGTATCGCGCCGGCCAGCTTGTCCAACATTTGCCGCCGTTGTTAAAAGACATGGGTCAAAAACAACGCCCTGTTTTGCTGTTGACCTATAACAAAACCCTCGCCAAAGCCCTGCAAGAACTATTAGAAGAGTTGTATGGCAAGGATTTGCAAGATATTGAGGTCAAAACATTTGATAGCTGGCTACGGGGACAGTTAAGCGCCCAAAAATTCGCCTTTAATGCCATTGCTGCCCACGAACGCCCCAAGCTCATCGAGGCGGCTAAACGTGACGTTGCGCCCCGCTATCCTAAAGACATCGTTATTCTCAGTCGCAATGCCGATTTTTTCATAGGTGAAATTGACGATGTGATTCGGGGGCGCATGTTAAACACCCTACAAGAATACCAAGCCGTAGATCGCTTTGGGCGCAAGCGCGGCCTCGACCGCCAACTGCACCGCCCCATTGTGTGGGCGGTTTATGAGGCCTATCAAAAACGCTTGTCGGATACCAATCTACACGATTGGTCGGCGTTGCCACATTTGGTGCTACAACACTGCCCCAATTTGCCCACCTATCATGCCGTTATCATAGACGAAGCCCAAGACCTGCCGCCCTCGCGCCTATTCATCGCCACGCGCCTTATTGACCCTCAACAAGGCAGCCTGACCTTGCTGGCCGACCCCGCCCAAAGCATCTATTATCGCGGCATTCCGTGGAAAGATGCGGGTATTGATATTCGCGGCAGACGCACCCGCACCCTTAACAAAAACTATCGCAACAGCAAGCAGATTTTAGAAGCTGCCGCCTGCGTGCTAAAAGCCGAACCCGACCTGCAAACCGATGAATATATCCCTCCCACCAGCGTAGACCGCCCCGGCCCACGTCCGCGCCTTGTTAAAGCCCAAGATACAGATGACCTTCATGCCGCGTTTTTAGTGAGCGAAATTGTGGCTTTGTGTCGAGATTTCGGCTATCGGCCCGGCGACATCGCCATCCTGGCCCGCACCAACGAGCCACTTGCTCGTGTCAATAAAAGTTTGAGCAAGGCCGACATTTTCGCCCAAATTTATAACCGAGTCGGTTTTGAGTTGCTAGAAAACGCCGTCAAACTGATCACCATGCACTCGGCTAAAGGGCTTGAGTTTCCGGTGGTATTTATGATTGACTTGCAAGAAGGAAAAATGCCCCTCTATCAGCGCGACATTGTTGATGAGGACGATGCCCACGATGCGCGCCTAACCGAGCGCAAGCTGTTTTATGTCAGCATGACGCGGGCTGCCGAACGGCTTTATTTGCTCTATCCATCCAGCAACCGCAGCAGCTTTCTGCGCGACATTGACCCCAACACCGTTGTGATGGCCTAGGGCGTGGGGGCCTTATAGCGTTATGGCCTTATGGGGCCACATCATAATCATCATCGTTGGGTGGCGGGGGCTGAAGGGGTGCGGCGTTGTCTACCAATGACTGATACGACGACAACGCCCAAATGCCCAGCACCGCCACCACCGTTAGCCCCAGCGCCACTTGCCACACCGCCCCATAGCGCCCCAGCCAATACCTAAGCAGGCTTTGGGTGGTCGCCTCAAGCTCTATAAATGGCAGGCGTTCGGGATCGGTGCCGTTGGTCAGCAAATAGCGCGGCAGTTCGGCTTCGGTCAGCGCCACATCTTCCACCAC
>CAZLPC010000444.1:0-816 GCA_964561305.1 uncultured Anaerolineae bacterium | reverse complement strand
ACCTCGATTAAAATACACAATTTCTAGGCGCTGATTGTCGCCAATGGTCTTTAAGCGCACCGTTTGCACGCGCCCCTCGTTAATGTGGGTGATCATGCTATCCACTGAAATCGTGGGTGGCGGGTTGAATACAATCCCCACAAAAACGCCCACCACAATCACGCCAAGGGCCGCCGCTACCCATCCAATAAATCGCTGCATGACATACACCTTTCGTCATAGGCTATTTTTTACATCAAATCGCGCTGGCTGCCCTCTAGGTAGCTGCCGCGCAACAAACGCCGCAGCGTTTTGCCGGCCACGCTGCGCGGAAAGCTGGTCATAATCACTACATCGGCTACTTTTTGATAGCGGGCCTGCACGCGCTCATTAATCCACGCGGCGATCTCCTCGGCGCTGTCGGTTGCATCGGGAACCAGCACCACCGCCGCCACAGGTGTTTCGCCCCACCGTTCATCCGACACCCCAAAAACCGCCGCCTCTAGCACACTAGGATGCGCCACCGCGATCTCCTCAATATCACGCGGATAGACATTGACACCCCCGCTAATAATCAAATCTTTTTTGCGATCTACGAGGTGCAAAAAGCCGTCGTCATCCACATAGCCCAAATCGCCACTAAACAGCCAGCCCTCGCGCAAGGCCTCAGCGGTCAGGTCGGGGCGTTTATAATAGCCGGGCATCGTGATCGGGCCGCGCCCCACAATCTCGCCAATTTCATAGGGCCCCACATCCACCCCCCGATCATCTACAATCCGCATCTCATAAAAGGGCGGCGGCGTGCCCACGCTGCCCGTTTTGCGCGGATAGTCGTCA
>CAZLPC010000443.1:0-3048 GCA_964561305.1 uncultured Anaerolineae bacterium | reverse complement strand
GCGAGGTCTTCTTGCCCCACGATGCCGAAGGCAATGGCTTCGACACCTATTTGCTCAACCGCGCCTATACTTATAACAACGAGTTGTGGCTGCAAATTTACATTGGCGGCGAGCGCTATGTCTTTGTGCGCGGCGACGACGTGAATATCACCCGCGGCCAATTGCCCAACACCCCCGCCGAGTGGGGCGAGTAGCGTTCTGCACGGTATAGAAAGGGCTGGGACACATGTCCCAGCCCTTTGTTTATTGGCTAGCGCACTGCCAGAATTTCTACGCCAACCGTTTGACCATCACCCCCTGCAAGGGCGATATGACGGCCATCAGGCGAAACAGCAAGGCCCCACGCCGCCCCATCCCGAATAAAGATCGGTTGGTTCAGGTCGGTTCCATAAATGCGTATGCGCCCATCCGCTACCGAGTCTACGCCCACCACCAACAACGGCGGCACATTCTCGGCTTGGGGCACAATCGCCAGCGCATCTACGCCCGCCGGCACGCCAATGGTCGTGATGGATTGCGTCACCACATCGCCAATATCCCACCCCAACAACACCGACTGATTGCCAACTGCGGTCAGGGCCAAAAGCCCTTCAAATGTGGCGAATCCGTTGGCCGCAATGACCACCGACGCGCCGCGCTGCACCACCTGTTGGCGCAAAATAACGGCGTTGGTCGAAATGTCGCGCACTTCTAAAAATGTTAAGCCAATTGAAGCCACCGCGTCCGAATTGGGCAAAATGACGGCATCAAAAATGGGGCCATCTTCTGAAAACACAGTTAAAAGGCGGGGCAGTTCGCCGGTGGCGGGATTCATCCGCGCAAAGTCATAGACCGCTAGTTGCGGCTGGGCGGTGGCTATCGTGCTACCCGTACCAATCACCACCCGATTCTCGGCATCAAATTGAATGACATTGATGTTGGTTTGCAGTTCGGGCGATAGGCGGAAAATTGTCCCCGTCGCCAATTCAACCGTCCACAGCGTGCCAAGATTATAACCCAACACCAAATAGCTGCCATCGGCGCTAAAAGCAAGGGCGCTGGTCTGAATGCTGGGATCGGTGGGGCTAAGATTGGCCGAAAGATCGCTTAAGAAGGTATAGTCAGGATAGGTATAAACCCGCACGCCTGTGTCGTCGAAGCTGGCAAAATAGCGTCCGTCGGGGCTATAGGCCACATTGTAGGTGGTGGACGACGGCAAGCTCAAAATCGAAGTGAGCCGATTAACATTGGCTGCTGTAATCACTTCACCAGTGGCGGCCACCGCCGGGTTGGTGCTGCCAGTGCTGCCAATGCCGCTGTTGGTTCCTGTGCCCGTGCCAGATGTGTCCGTGCCAGCACTAGGGTTGGCTGTCACAGTGACGGTCTCTAGGTAATAGTCGTTTTCGGGTTGAAAGCTCTCGACTGTCCAGCCCGTGGCGGTGCTGCTGCTCACTTGCCACCACACATAATTGCCGCCGCACAACGGCCCACCCACCACCAACACCTCGGTGCCGGGATTAAGCAGGCCCAATCGTTCGCCCGTGCGCGAGGGTTGTTGGCGCACCACATTCGGATCGCCACCCGGAATCACGCGCACAATTGTGCCAATAGCAATCCGCGTGGGCAGATAATCCGGCCCAAACCCAACTGGGCACGGCCCAAACTCGACCGCCGCGTTGGCCGTAACGGGCAAGGTGTTGCAAGTTCCTTCCGCAATCGAGGCGCTGGCCGCCACCCACCCCACTACGCCATTGGCCAATGTCACTTGATACCACGTATCGTCGGCGGTGCGCCCAATGGCCGGGGCCGACACATTGACCATTTCGCCCACAATGTTTTCGACGGTGCTATCGGGGAACGAGCGCACGTTGGCGCGGGTGGCATCAATGCGGCAACTACTCTGAATGTCGGCAACGCCCGTTGTGCCCGCCACCCCCGGAATTTTGGGGTCGCAGGGCGTAATGGCGCTGCCGTCTTCGGCCACATGATACAAATATTCAACATCGGCATAGCGCAGCCACACCTTATACACATTCACGGTGCGGCCCAGTGGGGTTGTGGGGGCTGTGGCACAGCCCAAGCCCACCTCACTAGAATTACCCAAAATCTCGTGCCGCCAGCCGTCGGGCCGGCCAATATTGGGGATCACCACGTTAAGGGCCGAAATGGCGGTGTTATAGACCGAGGGCGGCGTGGTGGGGCCGGCTTGGGCATAGGTGGCCGTCGGTGGCGCAGGCGGCATCACAATCACCAAGCCCACCACCAACAAAACCGCCACTAAACTAAGCAACAAAGGGGTTATGGTACGTTTTATCAACTGAAACACTCCTAAAAATGATTTTCTCTAGATAATTCTATCGCACATACACGGCACAGAGTATACCGCACCACTTTTTAAGACGCGCCAATCTTATGCTTTGGGTTGTTTTAGGTTAGAAACAGGTGGCTTAGTCTCGCAGCGAAACATCCCAGACTTGCGCCCGCTCATAAGTGCCCGAAGCAGCTCGTTGGCTATCGGCAGAATATGAAAGGCTAGTGACGCGACCCGCTACCCTGAATTGCCTAACTAATGCGGCGTTGTCTGCATTGAACAAATATATCCTCCCAATATTATATGCTATGGTTCCAACCAATACGCGGGTTCCATCATGACTATAAGCAATCGAGTCAATAACCTGCTCCGATTGCGAACCGGTGTCATATCGCTGTAGCACATCTCCTGACCTTACGTCGCGCATCATGATCGAACTTCCATAGACAGCAAGTAAAATCGGAGTTCCATCAGGGGTATACGCCACCGTTGACACTTGGGCAAGGGGATAGCCTTCTGCTATAAAGCTATGAGCTATTGCACCCATAGCCATTGTTATCACTTCTGCATTGCTGCCATAAAGGCCGACTAGCACTTGCAAGTCATCGGGGCTAAAGGCCACACTCAATACCCGAGATCGAAATTCATAAGTATCCACGAGGATTCCAGAAGCCGTATCCCATATATACACGCGCTTATCGCTTCCACCTGCTGCCAACAGCGTTCCAGCATGGTTAAAAGCCAATGCTTCGATAGAA
>CAZLPC010000442.1:573-3057 GCA_964561305.1 uncultured Anaerolineae bacterium | reverse complement strand
CGGTGGCTGGCCCGTCGCCCTTATGATGTACCCGATGATCGTATTGATTATTTGACGCACCGGCGGCGTGAGTTTGGTAAGTTTGAGCGGGAACGCTTGATGACTCAAATGACCGAAAACACTGCCGAGAAAACGATCACGCAATGGCAACAAGAAGAAACGCTAAATGAAATTGAACGGATTGAATATCAGCGTCAACTAACCATTCTATCGGTGCTGCAACCCTCTACTTATAGTGATGAACGGTTGCCCTTACCGATTGAGACCTGTTATATTGGCGTGATTTGGCACGGACATTATCATCTGATTCCTGTTTATTATCAGGGGCAACGGCTCTCGGCTGAGACAATTCGAGCCATGATTCAGCAATTAACCGAGCAAACAGTAGCAGCCACCAGTTCGGGTTATTTAGACGAACTAATGGTGAAAATTCCACGCGGAGCCCAACCTGTTGTGCGCCCTAAGCTGCCCAAAGCCACACAAGAACAACTCGATCTACTGCGCCAAACTCCAATTATAATCAATTGGGATATGGCAGAAGCAGAAGCACCACTAGCCCGAATTCGGCAGGGACGGCGCGGTATTGGTGATCATGCACTGACGATTTTCCGCACCCGCAGTAGCCTTGTGTTTGATCAATCGCATATCTTTTTTGACGCAACATGGGGCATGGCGGTGGCCGAAATTTTCACCAATTTGGCCTCGCGCCATTTGTCACGTTTGCTTAGTGTGGGCAAGCCCAAGCAGACACGCATTCACTTGCGTCCGGTGTCGTTACGTCTAAATGTGCCACCCCAAGCTAAAGAAGACTTGGCCCCCTATGTGCATCCCATATTAGAAGTCAGTGCCGAGACAATTTCAGAGATTGTGCCACATATTAATAAATTACGTGGCCTCATGGTGCAACGCAACTCAGATCTGAAACTGACGATTAATGATTTGTTGATCCTCTATCGGTCTATCTATAATCAAGTCTATCAGCCCAGCCCACCCTTAATGGCCGCGCTCGATCAGTTTGCCCAGCAAGGCCCATCCCAGCGTAAAGCTGCTGAAAATGCCAAAAATATGCTGCATGGCGTGGGGGCTATGTTGCCGGCCATTTTGATCCCGATAGATGCCAGCCCCACCAACCCAAGTGCCCGCCTATTCCCGGTTACATTTTGCCCTTATTCGCCATGGACAACGGTGATCGATCAGCATCAAAAAGTGTTAGATTTGCTGTATACCTATCGTCAAGATTATGATGAGGGTGCTTGGAAAACCTTCAATAGCGAACGGACGTATTATTTGCAACTGCTGATGATGTTTGGGCTGTTGATGCAACGCTATAAAGAAGTGGCTCTAGAAGGCAACAGTTTTAGCACCATCACCCTTAAGATTTTGGCAGGTGTTCCGAAGCGATTGCAAAAAATGTTGCGCGATATTCCAGACCATATTGATATTTTGAATGATATGCTTAAAGGCACAGAAGTTTTTAGCAATGTGGGGCGTGTAGCCGATGATTCATCGTTGTGGCGCTTTGTCACAGCTAAAGACGATAATCAAAAGAAGGAACTGTGTTGGGGGGTTATGACCCGTGCTGATGATATGATGGTCGTAACTTTGCGCGATTTTCGGCCAGCAGTGGTCGAGTTGATGCAAGTGGGTGGGCCGCATTTAGCCTATCAAATAACTAGCGAATTTTTAGAGGGTTATGTGCGCGGCCTAGAACAGTTAGTATTTGACCTAACCGACATTACCAAAACCCGCCAATCAAAACGGCGCTAGGCCCATGCCTGTGGCAGTTTTTTACTGGGCATAAAGTCAAAAAAATTGAACAAGGAGAGCAGTATGCGCTTAAAGTTATTAGGATTTTACTTTGCGATGGTGTTACTAATACCATCTGTCGCTTTGGCTCAAGAGGGCGATGATGTGCTGCGTCCCATCGCACCTCCCGACGATGTAAATTTGCCTGTAACAGCACTGATCTATGAGGCTGATTTAGAAAATACCGATTTTTGGCGCTCAGGAGAATCACCCGATGGACAACTTAGTTTTGGCCCAACGGATGAGGGCTTTTCAGTGGCTAGTTTGCCGCCAGATGGTGGCATTGGTTCTTTGCCACTTATTAATTTGAATGTGGATGATTTTTATACCGAAATTACCTTTCGTGTAGAAACCTGTGATTCAGCTCAAAGTGCTTTGTTGCTGTTTACGCGGGTATTGCCCAACATCGCCAGCGCCCAATTTAACGATACATTTGTGTTTGTGATGCAGTGTAGCGGCGATTATCGGGCCCGGGGGCTAAACAATGGCGAAATTGGTGAGATTATTGTAAGCGGCCAAACACAGGCCCTGATAGAAGGCGAAGAGTATGCTTTTGGTGTTTTGATGGCAGGAACACAAGTGGCATGGTATCTGAACGGGCAAGAAGTGGCTCAGTTTGAAATTCTGGCAGGCGAGGCCCGCGCCAGTGGTTCTTTAACGCCCGGAGCTCAGGTTGGC
>CAZLPC010000442.1:0-563 GCA_964561305.1 uncultured Anaerolineae bacterium | reverse complement strand
AACCAGTTGGCGGGTATGGTCGTTAAAGTCTACGGGCACAGCCATTGAAGAGGTGCCGCAGGCTGCTGCCCCAGTCACTGATCCACTGGGCGCGAATCAACTAGGAGAAATGATTTACGAGCCGTCGTTTGTACCACCCACAACTATTCCGCTTGGCTTACATCATGATGTTGCGGCTTATATCATTGGTGGGGGGCAATCCATTAGCCTTTATAACACACGCCAACCGTTTGGGGTGTTGTTATTTGAAGGTGTTGATGGAGATAACTATTATCTTGAAGTGGCGTTCGGAGTTCGTGATTGTGGCTCCACCTCTAGCATAGGCTTCGTGTGGCGGGCCGATGAGGCCCTTACGAACTATTATGCCTTTGAAATTCAATGCGACGGCGTTTTTCGTGCTTACTTGGTTGTAGATGGTTTAGAAACCGAAGAATTTATTCGTGGCAGTTTAGGTGGCGCGTTGACTGATGTAACCCAAGAGATTCGGTTGGGTGTTTATGCCGAAGATGAGACATTCTATCTTTATGGAGACACTACACAATTTGCCAATTTTACTGATAACA
>CAZLPC010000441.1:0-3059 GCA_964561305.1 uncultured Anaerolineae bacterium | reverse complement strand
AGTATATTCATGGCTTGGACGGCGCTACCGGCTGCGCCTTTGCCCAAATTATCAATGGCAGCTAGCAGCACAGTTTGGCCGGTGTTGGGATCGTACTCCCACCCGACATCGGCAAAGTTTGTGCCCGCGACAAGGCGCGGTTCGGGGTGGCGATAGAGGCCGTCTTGGGCATGAACCACGCGCACAAACGGCTGATCGGCCCATGCAGCGCGATATATTTTCCAAAAATCGCGCTCAGCGAGGCCGCTGGGCAGTTGCAGATGGATGGCGGCGGCGGCCCCGCGCACCATCTCGACACTGCTGATGGACATATTCAGCGCCACCCCACCACAATCGGCGAAGGCCTGTTGCACTTCGGCGCTGTGCCGATGCCCCGTCATTTGAAAAGGGCGCACATTGGCCACGCGGTGGGGGTGGTGGCTGCTGAGGGTGGGGGTGTTGCCGGCCTCGCTGCTGCCCACTTTCACATCGGCAAACACGGGCTGGCTGCTGTCAATTAACCCCGCCCGCACCACTGCCCACAACGCCAACGTGATGGCGGTGGCGTTGCAGCCCACACCACTAACATAGCTGGCGTTTTGGATGGCGTGGTGATTAATTTCGGGCAAGCCATAGACAAAGCGATCTAGCCAGTGGGGGGCTTGGTGGGCGTGGCCATACCACTGTTGATAGATGGCGGGGTCGCGCAGCCGAAAATCGGCACTTAGATCAATGATGCGCGGGGCAAGGGCCGCAAACTCGGCGATGCGTTGTTGGCTTTGGCCGTGGGGCAAGCACAAAAACAACACATCGCACGCTTCAAGGTTTTCTAGGGCAGAAAATTGTAGCGTGGTTTGGCCGCGCAAGTGGGGATGCACCGTGTACAGATATTTACCGACATAAGTTTGAGAGGTGGCTTGGGCAATGCTGACGTGGGGGTGATGCAACAAGGCCCGCAGCAACTCGCTACCTGTATAACCCGACGCGCCGACAATGCTGATCCGTAGGCTCATGGGGTCACCACGCCGCGTTCTGCTATGCCGTCGGCAATTTGTTGGACAAACTGGGCGATGTGAAGAGGGATATTGATCCCCGTGGTGTCAATGCTGTTCCGAAACTCCATAGTGTGGTTGACTTCGCACACCAAAAAGCCGCGCTGGGGGTCTTCTAAAATATCAATCGCCAAGATGCCGCCTTGGCCACCACTGACGGCCAACGCTGCTTGCTGGCACACCGTCGCCAAGTCGTCGGTGATGGGGCAATTGGATGCCACACCCCCGCGGGCGGTGTTGGTAATCCAGTGGTCGGCATGGCGATAGATGGCGCAGATGACCTGTGTACCCACCACAAAGGCCCGAATGTCGCGTTGGGGCTTGGCGATGTATTCTTGAATATAAAAAGCATGGTGTTGATAGCCGCCGAGGGTGGTCTTATGCTCGATGAGGGCTTCGGCAGCGTCGCGGTCGTTTATCCGCGCCAATAAGCGCCCCCACGATCCAACGGGTGGCTTCATCACCACCGGATAGCCGATGCGTTCAATGGCCGCTAGGGCTGCATCTTCGCCCAGCGCAATCTCGGTGATGGGTTGGGGCACGCCGTTTTGGGCCAGCGCTAAGGCAGTGCTGATTTTGTCGGCGCAGGTGCTGGCAGTGCGATAGTCGTTGATGACGCGCACGCCCGCGGCTTCAAACAATTGGGTGGCCACCAGTCCGGCGCTGGTGCTGACGCTGCGTTCTAGCACAACGTCTAGCGCTGGCAGAAACTGGCCGGGGCGCACCGCCAGCTCACGCTCGTCTAGGCGCACCACATCTACCCCACAGGCTTCAAATGCGCTAAAAAGCAGTTTTTCTTCGACGCGCACGCGGCTACACAAGATAGCGATGCTCATTCGCCCCAATCCTCAACTTCCATTGGGGCCAGATCAACCGCCACCGGATCAAGGCTTATGACTTCTAGCTCTACGGCACAATCGGGGCAGGGCAAAATTTCGCCCAACATCAGGTTGGTGGCTAGGTTAAGCGTGGCCCCACATTCTAAACATTCGATTGCTTGTGACATTTGTTGTGCATCCTTCTTTAGCTCATGTTTTGATTTGAATAAACGGGTGTTAAAAAACAAAAATGCCCGCGCTGGCGATTCCCAGAGCGAGCATTTTGTCCCTAGTAAGAAGCAAAAAGCATCAGAAGCTCAGACGACGGAATCGCTGGCGGTGGAAGTTTTGCTTCTTTTGCTTCTTGCTATCAACGTAATACATGGTGGGTCGGGTATCCTTTAATATGTGACAACTGGCCTATAAATTGAAAAAGCCACCCTATTTAGAGTGGCTTTTGGCGCTTCTGCTTTTATGTCCCAACACAAAGTCAAAGCCACTCAATCTAGTGACGCGATTCCTTCTTTGACTTGCTCTTGCTAATGGTGGTTGGGCTAATCATCGCAATATAGGCCTTTCTTAAACCTACGCCTTAGTATTTCGTGGCTGGGCAAAATTGTCAATAGCAACCGTTTGTCTATTTCTCACAAATGAACGCCGTGTTCTGGCATGGTGGGGGTGAAGCCTGCCCACAAAGGTGGGGCCAGATCTACTTAACCCTGCTCTGGCCTCCTCTGATGGGCCTAAACCACGCAGTCCGCTATTAAAACAGCCTATAGTTGGCTGCGAACATGCGCCAGCGCTTCATCGAGGGATTTAAAGGTAACGACATTGACATTACCAAAGGTATCAGTGCGCATTCCTTGGGCGACCATCTCTTGCATAACGTTGCCAACCACCATTAATACTTGGCGGATGTTGGGATGATGAAACAAGGGGTTTTCGCCGCGGGCCACCGCGTTGGTGCCTTCGACGGTTTCGTCATAACTGAACGTAACATTGCTGGTATCACTGATGTAAACAAGCGGCTCGGGGGATGCATCTAAGATAGCGACGGTTTCGGCAATAGCCGCTTCACTGTCGCGAATCATATTAAAATCTACTTCCATTGTTGCCAATACAACAGGTTCATTGGGGAGCTTTTGAATTTTAAAAGCCATCGTACACCTTCTATGCTTTGTTTAAGCGATACCCAATGATAGTTTAGTAA
>CAZLPC010000440.1:0-3065 GCA_964561305.1 uncultured Anaerolineae bacterium | reverse complement strand
ACGCCAGCGAAGTGATTAATGACATGGGCCGCATTAGTACCACCAGCACCAGCACTACCGAATGGATAGCCATCACAGAAAGCTATCTACAATCGGCCCCGTTTATTGGGCGCGAGCACGAAATGGACTTAATTGACAAACTACTGAAAAAAGTAGAAGACGGTCAGGGCGAAATTTTGCTGGTGGGTGGCGAAAGCGGCGTAGGCAAAACCCGCTTGCTAGACGAAGTGCGCGTTCATGCAGTAGTAGAGGGTATGTTGGTTTTGCGTGGCGAAACCCACCAGCGCGACGGAATGCCCTTTGAGGTGTGGAGTGGCCCCTTGCGCCAGCTTTTGCTATCCGTCGAAATCAGCGATTTAGAGGCGGCGTTCTTAAAAACCATTTTGCCCGAAGTAGACGACCTCATCCAGCGCCCCACCCCAACCCTAAATGTACGCCCCGATGATACATTTAAGCAGCAATTGGCAGCATTGGTAATGATCTTCTTTCAGCGCCTACAACGCCCCGTGGTACTGATGTTAGAAAATTTGCAAACTAGCACAGAATCGGTGGGGGTATTGAAGGCCTTGCTGCCCTTGTTGCCACAACTTCCCTTATTTGTTATTGGAACTTATCGTAGCGATGAAGGCGACGATTTAAGCGGCCTGTTGCCCGAAGTTCATCACATTCGCCTGACACGCTTCGAGCGACCAGAAGTGATCGAGTTGTGCGTGCCAGTGATGGGCGAGTATGGCCGCTCTCCCACGCTCGTTGACTTTTTGATGCACTATACCGATGGTAACCCATATTTATTAGTAGAGACCATTCGGGCCTTGGCCGAAGAAGCTGGCGGCCTAGAAAATCTGCCCAGCCTCAACATTCAAACGTTGTTGACCGACGGCATTGAAGTGGTAAACCACCTGATCCAGCGGCGTTTGTCGCGCTTGCCCACCGATGCTCGCCCCCTATTAGAATTGGCGGCAGTGGTGGGACGTATCATCAATTGGGACATTATCAATAATTTCGCTGACAAAGACACAATAGATCGCTGGTTTTTCGCTTGCACCCAATCTGGCGTACTCGATATTCAAGATGGCGTGCCCCGTTTTTCAAGTGAAAAACTGCGCGAAGCTGTTCTGGCTGAGATTACACCCACGGTGCGCCGCCAACTCCACGAGCTGGTAGCCCTGCACTTTGAAGCACTTTACCCCGATCAATCTACATGGTCGTTGGTGTTGGTCGAACACTGGCGGCTGGCTGAAAACTTTGAACGGATGATTTATCATGCTGATATTGCCTTGCACTACACCATCAATGTCGGGCTATATAGCAGTACCAAAATTGTGAGCGAACTCTTGCTGCAACACCTAGACCCAGCCCAAACCGCCGAGCGCTTGCATGTCGAGCGTATTTTGGGAGAAATGTATCTTTATATTTTTGAATTGGATCATGCCAAGCCCCATTTTTTGAATATATTAGCCCATAGCGCCCTCCTTAACAGCCACAGCCGCATAGATGATCAAATTTATGCACTCTATGGCATGAGCCAGATTAGTTTTTATCAGGCTTTTGATAGCGAGCAAGCCCAAGCCTATTGTAAACAAGCCCTTGCCCTGATTGATACCCACCAGCGCCAAGACCTTTTGCCCATGATCTATTATGGGCTGGGTACAATGTTGCGCCAAGCCGACCCCGATAGCGCGTGGGAATACTATAGCCTTGCCGTGCAATCCGCCCAAGCAATGGATCAACCGCCGCGCTTTTTATGCTTTGCGCTTAATGATTTGGGCGTTATTGCGTATACCCGTGGTGACTATGAAATGGCCGCCGAATATTTTCATGCGGTGTGTGCATGGTCAGAGGAGTATGGGGCCTATATGCACGTCGAAGCACTGGGTAACTTGGGTGATTTGTCGCGTCAGCAAGGGGATGCTGCTGCCGCCGTTCAATATTATGAAAACGCCCGCGACATTGCTTTTAAGGTGGGCAAGCTGGCTAGCTATGTCCATCAAAGCTATAACCTTGCGTTGTTAGTGGTGCAACAACGCAATTTATCGGCAGCAATGACCTATATCCGCGAAGGGATGAGTTTTGCCCGCCGCACCAACGACCGTGGCTTGGGCTTGGTGTTGGCGATGGCCGGTGTATATGCCCTGCGCGGTGACTATGATACAGCCGTGCAATGGGTGGGGCTTGTGCAAAGCGAACCCACCGACCTAGTGGACTGGAACGCCGATTGCCAGCATGTTTTGGCAATTGTGAATGAGGCCCGCACCCCATCAGAAGTGCGCCATAGCCTGCTAAGGGGTTCAAATCTATTGCTAGAAAACGTGATTGCTCAAATTGAGGCCGAGGTTGATGGTTAATTGAGGTGCTTGTTGTTTCTTAAGAACCATATACAATTGGTGCTATCGGGTATAGTTAACAAACTTAACAGGACATAATAATCATTCGTCCTATTGCGCCAAAATAAAAAATCTAATACAGTGAAGGATAACCAATTACAGGGATAAACCCTGCACTTGCGTCTGACATGGGGAAAGGAGACCCGCCACACTTATAAAGATCGTGTGGCAACAAAAAACATGATTATCTTAGAGGCACCAATCCAGCGCGTTATCGTCTATACTGACCGTGCTCGTGTCATTAGACAGGGGCGTATCATGCTAAAAGGTGGCGAAAGTGTCGTAACAGTGCCACTGTTGCCGATGGCCCTAGACGATAAAACAGTACGCGCCACCAGTGTAAACCCTGCCGTGCAGATTATTGATGTTGAAGTGAATATCGAAAACCTGCCACACGCCGTTTCACCAGAGCTAGAGACCCTGCAAGCACGCTACAATCAATTGGCTACCACCGACCAAGCCCTTACCGACGATGATTCTATTGAAGAAGAACGACTCTCATTTCTGCGCGATCTGCGCGAATCGGCCAGCGAAGCCCTAGGGAAGGCCCTTGCTGGTGGCGATATACCGTTGCAAAACATTGACCAATTAATGGATTATGTCTCTGAGCAGCAACGGCGCAGCAACGCCCGCCGTCGCGAAATCAGTTTAGAACGGCGCGAGCTTTCTCAACAAATGGAA
>CAZLPC010000439.1:2079-3078 GCA_964561305.1 uncultured Anaerolineae bacterium | reverse complement strand
GCTTTCACCAACCACCAAGGCTATGCCGAAGATAAGCCCGAAGCCGAACAAGCGCTCCGCCAACGCTATGAAGAAAGCTATGGGATTCTTGGCACCATTATCTTCAATAGCTTTAAGGATCAACTGATCTTGCGCGAGCAAGTGGCCCGCCAGACCAAAGCCGTTAGCGCGTGGCGCACGGCCTATCCTGCTATTCAAGGCTTATTGACCAAGGCCACAGACGCTGGCGTTTCTACCCACAGCGGAACTGCTGGAGGTCTCCCTATTGCGACCGAATTGCAACAGTGGAACAACAAAATTCTTGATCGTCAGGTGGAGCTAACCACTAAGCTATCCCCCCTGCCCGATTATGTCGAAGATGCCGAAAACTACTTCAAAGCCAAAGAAGCTGTAGCAAAATTAGAAGGCTATTATGAGCGCAGCAAGTATGTTTTGGGCGAGGTCTCTAGTGCCTATAACGTACGTAAAGAGCAGATGGCGTTACACAAATTAATGGACGAAGAAAGGTTTTCTGAAGCATTGGCCCTAGAAGCCAAAGCCATGAAGATGGTGGGGTGGGCCAAAGCTGTTACCAGCACCCCAGAGTCGTTTAGCAAAGCCATAAAAGAATATGAAACAGGCAGCAAATTTAAGGGCGGCGTAGGTATTGCCAGCGCCACCACCGGCTTCATAAGCGATGTGGCCTTGCCGGTGGTCAACTTTGGCGTAGATGTCAGCGAGCGTGTGATAGCCAGCCGCCAATGGTCGGCGGCCACCAAAGTGGGGCACGACTATGCCTCTGTCGCGCAAATTAACAAGCTAAAAGATGGCATTGCGGCTTTTGAGAAAGGGCTAGGCACAGTAACCGCCGTGCTAGACCTTGTGGGCGGCTTTATAGAACTAAGCGACGGCATCAACACCAACGACTTTGATGCCATTGTCGGCGGCAGCTTGTCGGTAACATCGGGTATGGTGGGCCTCATCGGCGGATCATCGGCGGGTGCAATGGTAGCGCCGTTC
>CAZLPC010000439.1:0-2069 GCA_964561305.1 uncultured Anaerolineae bacterium | reverse complement strand
CGTTCGTCATCCAAGCCAAAGCCATCGCCCATGTGTTGTCAGAAGCAACCAAAATGTATAACGCCATGCACCATGCCGATATGAAAAACCATTTCATAGAAGTGGTGGCGGCGGCCCAAAGTGCCGCCGAGTCTACGGGGGCGTTTATGATTGCCGCCGAACAACACGACACAATGGCCGCGCAAAACAGCGACAACAGCGTAGACCAAGACCTAATGGGACGCTATCAAGCTGTCGCTATCGAAAAAGCACATGCAATGATAAGAAACAGCGCCAAGTTTGTCGGCAGCCTTTATGATGGCAAACTAGGCGACTTTGAGGTGGTGCGCCAATCCTTTGATCAAGGTGTGGGCAGCACAGGCGAAGGCGCAGCCATGCGCCTGAAACTCGATGGCATGGCCGATGCCGCCCTTGCCCTACAAGGCAAAGAAGATAAAAGCAGCACCGACAAACTCATCGCAATGGGGCACGAGTTAAGTGTAATTATGCCTAAAATTGGAACGGGCGTGTCCTATGTGGGCCAATCGTTAAGTGGTTATTTGGCCGATAACGCCACCACGCGCTTGTTTGGCCCCGACCAAAGCCACGACTCATTAGAACTTGAAGGGTATTGGGTGGCCGGCGAAGAGCAACCCCATATTATCTGGCGCACCAGCGACTTTTGGGTAAACAGCCCCATTTATGACAACAGCTATCACCAAAAAGTCTATGATCGGCACAAGGGCAAGTCTTTGCGAGAAGTGAAGGGCCTTCCGATGAATGTTCACATCAAGGTACACAACGGTACAATTATTTTGAACTACATAGACGGCGAATATATCAAAAGCACCTTTAAAACCAGCGATGACGTAGCTTATGCCAACAACGTCTATCATGAAATCATTGGTAGAAAGGCCGGTCTCAATCTGATGCCACAAGAAGGGGCCGATGCGCTTGGGGTCTATTTTGGCGAGTTTTTGAAACGCACGACCCTGCCCAGCGCCAGCATCAAATCGAAATAACATTATTGGACACACAGGGCGGCCCCTTTAGCCGCCCCAATAGCTTGTCAATTGCTCGATATAGAGGGTATTGACCAACAAACCCAGTTGGCGCGGGTTGGTCTCGTTTTGGGCGGCTGCTGGCACAGTGGCCGCTTCATACACCAGCAATAACTCGACGTGTTGCCCGTCCCCAATCACCTCAGCCGCCACATCATAGCTGATCGGCGCAAGACTAGCCGCCGACACCAGCGCCGTCCCCACATTTTCGCCGTTCACCCACAACGTCGCATTCTGATCAGTCCCGAACGATTGCGCCTCATAAGTCACCCGATAGGCGGCGGGTGGCAAATCCACAAACAGTTGCGCTTGGGGCAACGGCTCGGTTTGGGTACGGTCTAGCCCCGCCACCACTTGCAGCCAATCGCCTGTCCAGCGCACCGTTAAGCCCGCCACCGACTCGGGCCAATGCCAGCCCCAGCCCAAAAAGCGCCAATCCTCCGCCCCGCCGATGTCAATCTCATACACCCCGTGTTCAGTTTGCGGCGGCGTGCGGGCCAAGCACCCCGCCGGATGCCACGTCGTGCGATAGGCCATCGCATCACCTTCAATATACGCCGGACACAACAGATCGTTCAGTTGATTAAAATAGCCCACAATTTCTTGATTGGTAGACCCCGTATAACCAATCATGTCAAAATGCAGCACAATATAACCCAGCGGCCAATTAGGGATAATCTCGTCCAATTGAGGTTCTACCAAGTCGGGATCAAGATAGCGGCGCTGCCCCAGCCACGACAGCAACGGGTCATCGGTGCGATAATAATAAATTTGTGAGAATGGGGCGCGGGCCAAAAAGCCGCCCGTGATGCGCTTGCCATGCGTAACTGCGTTATATTGCAGGCGAGTGGCCGACATATCATAAATGAAGATTTCGCCCGTATTGGTGGCAAATGGTGCTTCGATAATGGTGTATTCAAGCTCATCGGCGTGCATTGTTTCATAAAACGTGTAGGCAGTTGGGGGCAATTGTATATTTTTGGGATAGAGGGCACGAGTGTCTGCCAACACGATCAGCACCAGCGCCAC
>CAZLPC010000438.1:0-3080 GCA_964561305.1 uncultured Anaerolineae bacterium | reverse complement strand
ATTTAAGTTTAGCGCTTCCTCCCCATAGCTAAAGCAAGGGGCTTCCGCGCTTGTTTCCGGTGAAAGAAACCTTACAATATCATTCTCCCAGATACACTTTGACCAATGCAGTTAAATCGGCGGTGCTAATTGGTTTTGGTAAATAATTGTCACAACCTGCCGCAATAAAGCGTTCGCGGTCGCCACGCATGGCGTTTGCTGTAAGGGCAATAATGGGTATGCTTGCTGTTTCTTGATAAGATTTGATCAGCCGCGTGGCTTCAATGCCATCAAGACCGGGAATATTAATATCCATCAAGATCAAATCGGGCATTTCCGACATAGCCATTTCAACACCCGTATGGCCGTCTTCGGCTTCCAGAACTTCATAACCCCGCGCCTGTAAGATTTTTCTTACCAAGCGTTTGTTGTGCAGGTTGTCTTCGACATATAAAATGCGTTTCGGCATGGCTTCATTCTCTATATTTTAGCGTTAAGTAGGCTTCTGGCTTTAGCATCAAACAGATTTATAGTTTGGATGCATTCACAATTTTATCAACATGATCCACCAATTGTTGGCGATCTAGTTGTAGTTTATACCAAACCGAGCAATTTAGTTTTTCAAATCCTGCTTTTTCAGCAGGTGTTAGCTCTTTGGCAGTTAAGATAACCACCGGAATTTTCTGAAGAGCCTCATCAGCTCGCAATTGTTCTAATAGTGTTAGGCCGCTTATGTCGGGCAACACAACATCCAATACCACCAAACGCGGCGGTTGTTCTTTCATCAGCTTACGCCCTTCTTCAGCTGTATACGCTTCTACAACTTGATAGCGCTTCGTAGATTCGAGGATACGGCGCACTAGCCGTGCATCGCGGCGATTATCGTCAATTACCATAATGGTAGAGGGCGCGATTTGTTCAATCACCTGCTGCATACCGCTTGCAATTTGTCCTACAGTGGTGTTGACAGGTGTATCGGCAGTTGGCGCTTCGTCCCCATTTTCAACGCCCAATGTATGGACCACATGATCCACCAGTTCGCGGGTATTAAAATTGCCTTTTTGCCACAACGACTCGGTTTGGCTTTCTAGTTTTTGACGTTCTTCTGGGCTAAGGGTTTTGGCCGAAATAACAATTACCGGAATATCGCGGGTATTGGGGTCTTGTTTTAGGGCATCAATCAGCTCGAAACCGTCCATTTCTGGCATGGTTAGGTCAGATACAATGAGATCGGGTTTGCGTTGTTTAATGAGTTCAAATCCATCGCGAGGATCATTGGCTTCAAACACCCGATAGTTTTTATAACTTTGCAGCAACCGCCGAATCAGGCGACTATCTTGTGGGTTGTCATCTATAATTACAACTGTTGTCACTTGCTCGTCTAAGCTGGCGAGGGCAGACTCAAGGCCTTCTTCAATACTGCGGTGCGGCACTGCTTCGGCGTGTTCCTCTGATTGGCCCAGTTGCAAGTCCAGCACATATTGGTCTTCAAGAACGTGTTTTTCGGCAGGGAAGGTGTGCCCAGAACAATTGACCACTACATATTCATCGGGTTTAATCACGCCGCTTTGTACCAATTTTTCTAGCCCAGCAAACGCCACTGCTGTTGCCGGCTCCATGCTATAGCCCTCGACGCGAGCCATACGACGCATAGCCCTAAATGTCTCGCCATCTGTTACTGAGATCATTGTGCCGCCCCCTGCTTGGCAGGCTTTCCGCAGCAAGCTATAGCCTCGTCCGGGGTCACCTGTGGCCAAAACAGCAATGCGGGTGCGTGGTACAACAGGCTCGGCCTCTTCGGCGTTGTTATCCCATGCCTGCACCATTGGCGCACAGCCTTCAACTTGAATAACGGCAATTTTGGGCATGTGATCGATCATGCCCATTTGGAGTAGCTCTTTAAAGCCTTGCCACACAGAAACAGGCCCGATGCCGCCGCTTACCGCCTGAATGTACCAATCTGGAACGCGCCATTTGCCATTTTCGACCGGCGCATAGCGGGCCAATTGTTCGGCAATTTCAAAGGCCATCGTTTTCATCCCATCTTGGCTAAGGATGCTTTTTACGCCACCTTCTAGCAATAAGTTACGGCGTGCCGCAAAGTCTTTGGCTACTTTTTTGGCTTGATCATACGTGCCCGCAATTTTAACGACTTCTGCACCATAAAGGCCCAACTCGCGGAGTTTTTCGTTGGGGACGGCGCTGGTTAAAAAGACCCATGGCCGAATATTGGCCCGCGCACAATAGGCTGCAAAAGCAGTGGCTTTGTTGCCCGTAGAGGCCAAAACCACTTCTTCAATGCCTGCTTTTTTATAATAGGCGATGTTGACCACTGCTTGACGATCTTTAAAACAACCGGTGGGGCTTTGACGCTCATCCTTAATCCATAGATTGCTAAGGCCCAACTCTTTTTGCAGACGTGCCGCCTTAACCAAGGGTGTCCAGCCTTCGCCCATAGAAACATCAAAGCCCGGATCATCAGTAGACAGCAACTCTTCATAGCGCCATAACGATGCTTCGCGCTGCCGAAACGCTTCTGAAAGCCAAATATCTTTCACTTGATCGGTATCATACTCTGAAATAAGCCACTGCGATCCACAGGCAGAACACGCCTTTGTTAGCGGATCAGGTGGCATTTGATGAGCGCAGTCTCGGCACACAACATACTTTAGCAACGATGGCATAATCCCAAATACCCTACCTATGCTTTTCTGAATAGCCTTAAAATGCTTTTAATACTTCATCTATTTTACGTCAACAGTTAAGGCTTTGTAAACCATTGTATCTAAAAATCAATGCGAAAGCATATATATTGGATAATTGGTAACGTATCCATTTCGGTGGAAATAAAAAAAGCCAATTCATTTTTGGCGACCAGCTAGGGTCGCCTCTACACAAACCGCATGGCCGCGCCATTGTAGGGGCGATGCCTGCGTGCTCACCCATGTTTCTCGTACTTTACACCAAATAGGATACACAAACGGATAATCTCACTTAAACTATATTGCTTGGTCAGCAGTAGTCGTTTAGAATAGAATATTATAGATAAACCTAAAAACGATGATGAAAACACGATCAATCGGTCTAATGGCTGATGCAGC
>CAZLPC010000437.1:265-3088 GCA_964561305.1 uncultured Anaerolineae bacterium | reverse complement strand
ACCGTGCGGATGTTGGCTGAACTGTGCGAGACCAATTTTGACCTAAGCTATGTTAGCCTTGCCTATTTGGGCTTTGAAGATGAAATTGCTGAAATTCGTGCCAAGTCAGTAGATTTGGTGTGGTTCGACACCTCCGAAAAACTCTTTCATCGGTTAATGGCCCTTGCCGACGATGCTGAAGCGACGGTGCGAGCAGCTGCTATGGCCGGCCTAGGTCGTTTCATTCATGAAGCGGAACTTGAAGAATTTAACCTTGCCCTAGCCGAGCAAGCCCGCGACTTGGCTGTTGAGCGCTATTATGATTATCTTGAAGACATCCAAGTGCGGCGGCGGGCCCTAGAAGCGGTCTCTCAAGGTACACACCACGCCGTCAATGACATGATCACCGAGGCCTATGAAAGCCCCGATGCTGAAATGCGCATAAGCGCAGTTTTTGCAATGGGAGCCACCTGCGACACTGACCGGTGGCGTAGCATAGTATTGCACGAGCTTGATAGCCCATATTCAGAAATTCGGTTTGAGGCGGCGCGTGCTGCGGGCGAGTTGATGCTGGATGATGCTGTGCCACAACTAATTGGGTTGGCGCATGAAACCGACTATGAGATTAAGGTGCAATCTATTATCTCATTGGGCGATATTGGTACAAACGAAGCCAAACGAGGTTTAAGTGCCTTGGCCGAACAGGTCTCGCATGAAGGCGATGAGGAGTTGCTCGACATTATCGAAGAAGCTATCGAGTATGCATCATTTATGGGTGATTTTGTGCTGCCTATGCTTGACTTTGAGGGCTTTGACGATGATAGTTTGGGCGACTTTGATGACGATGACGACTTCTAAACCTGTGCTGTGCTGATAGTGTTGTCAAAACATCGTCAGGTGTCCACCATCTGACGATGTTTTTGAGCATGTTATAATGGCAGCAGAATGAGGTTCATTGAACAACTGGCTAAATAAGTAATGACGACTAATTTAACCCATCAATTTCATGCGATTGTTTCGGGCCTTGTGCAAGGGGTCAGCTTTCGCTATTACACCCAACAAACAGCCCACAAATTAGGCGTGGTAGGATGGGTGAAGAATTTGCCCGACGGCACAGTGGAAGTGATGGCCGAGGGTACCGAACCATCCTTGCAAACCCTAGCTGTGTTTTTACAACAAGGCCCACCCCATGCTGTTGTTAAAAATGTTGCACTAAATTGGGGAACCCCCACTTTTCACTATAATCAATTTTTGATCACGAGATAGTTTGAATGTTGAAAAATCCCCATCGCCTTGCATGGATAACACTTTTATCGGCATTGTTACTGTTTATAGTCGTTTGTTTTGGCATCGTATCGTTGGGCCGCTATATCTTGTTCGAGTGGCCGATTAATATGGAAACAACGTTATATGTTAGCCGGGGAACCGCCGGCATGTTGCGCTCTAACGATTTGGGTGAACGTAATGTGCGTGATCAAGCGGTGATCAACAGCGGCGACCGCATTAGCACCGATGAACTGGCCCAAAGCAGTTTGGTTTTTACCGATCCCTTTAACCCAGATATAGTCGTGGCGACAATACAACTGCGGGCCAATAGCCAAGTTAAATTAACCAGCGCCCGTCGCCCTCGTTTTTTTGGTGATGATCCGTATCGTATGGTACTTGAAGAGTTGCAAGGCACGCTTGAAGTCGTTGTAACACCGGGACTAGAGCGCGAGTTTCAGCTAGAAGTTAATACTATAGCAGGTGATGTACGGATTGAGACACCCGGCACATATACCATCACTACACAATCAAACCAAATGTTGGTTACAACAGAAGTAGGGCAGGCTTTGGTTGTTTCCAGTACACGCGGCGGTCAATTGGTTAACAGTGGCCAGCACGCCCGCATTAGCCCGCAAACCCAAACCATCAGCGATTTTGAAGCGATTAATTTGGTGCAAAATAGTTCACTTGCGCCACCACCTAGCGGTAGTGGTGCTGTGATGCCTTTGGGGTGGGGTTGTGGGGCCCGTCCAGAGTCGGGTAATGATACACCTGTTACACTTGGTACATACGGCCCAGCCGATTTTCAAGGGCGAGATGCCTTTCACATTCAGCGCTTGTCAAGTGTGCAGTTGCTTCCAGCCCGCAGCTTTTGTCTACAGTTTTTTACCGGAACGGCCAATCAACAAGGGCTAGATGTGAGCCAGTATGATAGCTTACGGATACGGGTGCGGATGTATTTGGTGCAACACACGCTGCCCGGCTGTGGCCAATTGGCTACCGAGTGTGTGCTAATGGTGCATTTGCGTTATCGTAACGCTGCCGATCCCACATCGGTACGCGATTATTATCAAGGATTTTACATTAGCCCTGCCGATGGACTTGGGTGGCCCCGTAAGTGTGATAGTTGCGCCAACGACCATCTGCACGTCAATGCAGGGGTCTGGTATACGTTTGAATCCGCCGACCTGATTCAAGGCTTGCCTACCGATTTGCGCGACTTGCGACCAATTACCTTAGAATTTATTGAGTTTTATGCTTCTGGACATGGCTATGAAGTTTATGTAGATGAAGTATCGTTGTTTGCACAGGGGGCTGATGCCACTTCAGCAACCATTACAACTTCAAATTAAAAGCCAAGCCCGCGCTCACGCATCGAAACCCACTCGCCATTGCCCACAATGAGATGATCGAGAATGGCTATGTCCATCAGTTTGCCAGCGGCCACAAAGTCTTTGGTAAATTGAACGTCTTCTGGCGATGGTTCGGCTTTGCCAGAGGGGTGATTATGCACCAATATCATGCCAGCACTGTTGCGGACAATGGCGCTGCGTAAAATTTCGGATATACGAGCAACTG
>CAZLPC010000437.1:0-255 GCA_964561305.1 uncultured Anaerolineae bacterium | reverse complement strand
CCAATATAGATAGTCTCTATATCAATAACGCGATTGTGGGTATCTACTAAAATAACCAACAATTGCTCTTGGGGCAGGTTTAAAAAGCGGCTTTGAACGAGTGTAATCGCATCAGAAGGGCGCTGAATAGTGGGGCGATCCGGGCCATATTGTGTTTGGGCCAATCTTCCCAAAGCCAATGCTGCCTTAAGCCGCAATGCTCGCGATTTGCCAATGCCACCAATGCTGGTTAGTGTTTCTAAGGATGCTTGCTCG
>CAZLPC010000436.1:0-3092 GCA_964561305.1 uncultured Anaerolineae bacterium | reverse complement strand
ACATCATCACCACTGCCATCAAAGCAGGCCTGCTCAATCAAGACATTACCCTATTAGATAGCACCAGTGGCAACACTGGCATTGCCTATGCCATGATCGGCGCAGCGATGGGCATTAAGGTACATTTGTTTGTGCCAGCCAATGCTAGCCCAGAACGCCTGAAGATTTTGCAGGCCTATGGCGTACGGCTAACCCTCACCGATCCACTTGAAGGATCGGACGGCGCAATTTTAGGTGTGCGCGAGTTGGCTGCCGCCGAGCCAGAACGCTACTTCTATGCCAATCAATATAACAATCCTGCCAATTGGCTGGCTCATTATCACACCACCGCGCCTGAAATCTGGGAACAAACGCACGGCACAATCACTCACTTTATCGCTGGGTTGGGAACGACCGGCACGTTTACAGGCACATCGCGCCGCCTGTAAGAACTGAATCCTGAAATTGAGACAATTTCAGTGCAACCAGACTCCCCATTTAATGGGCTAGAGGGCCTGAAGCATATTGAAACCGCAATTAAACCCGGCATTTATGACGACACTCTTGCCGACCGCGATTTAGGAATTGGCACAGAAGAAAGCTATGAGATGGCCCGCCGCCTTGCCCGCGAAGAAGGCTATTTGGTAGGTATTAGCTCGGCTACGGCAATGGTTGCGGCTTTACAAGTTGCCGAAGAAGCTGCCCAACAGGGCATAGCGGCAACCATTGTGACTATCTTTCCAGACAATGCCTATAAATATCTCAGCGATTCATTCTGGACAGCAAACTGATGAAGCTATCGCTTTCTAGCACACTATATCAGCAAATTATCACTCAACTACAATCTGCCTATCCTAATGAGGGTGGTGGCTTTTTAGTGGGCAAAATTGTAGATCACGACCGTATCGTAGAGGAAGTGTATCCTGTCGAAAATTCGTTTGCCGAAGAAGAGCAATTTCATCGCTATATGGCCGAAAGTGGTGCTTATCAAACCATTGAAGACGAGGCCGATGCACGCGGTCTGGCTTTGCTAGGCTACTATCATTCCCATCCAAACGTAGCCGCTATTCCTTCCGAGTTTGATCGTGTTCATGCATGGCCATTTTTTGCCTATTTGATCTTATCGGTGCGCGATGGACAAGCTGCCGAAGCACGCTTATGGCAACTTTCAGAAGATCGCAGCACCTTTCTTGAAGGCACAGTATCTGTTACACCCTAAACTTAACACACACTTTAAGGAGAACAAGCACAATGCCCAGCATCAAAATTCCGACCCCACTCCGTGCTTATACGGGTGGCAATGCCGAAATTGAAGTCAGTGGAAACACTGTCGCGGCCATACTTGACGATTTGGTATCTCAATATCCCGATCTCAAGAAACATATTTTCAACGATAACCAACTGCGCGACTTTGTAAACGTGTTCATTGGCGAAGACGACATCCGCGACCGTAATGGGGTTGAAACAACCGTTGCCACCAGCGATAAACTTCGCATTATCCCTAGTATTGCGGGTGGCGCAGAAAATATTGCATCACCCATAGTGGATCATAGCGCCATCCGCACCAACCAAGCCTTTATCATCAGCTTGCTGGTGGTAGCTTTCATCGTTCAAGTGCCATTATTGGTGGTGTTTGTGTCAGTAGTGTTGCTGATTAGTATATGGGATGAGCGTTTTGCGCTCTTTAAACAGCTTTATGTGCGGCTATTGCGCCCACGCGGAATTGTAAGGCCCGATGTACAAATCGATAATCCCGAACCACATCGCTTTTCGCAGGGCTTGGGCGGCATCTTCACAGGATTAAGTAGCCTTGCGCTGCTGGCTGGCATATCGGCTTTGGGTTGGGGTTTGGCATGGCTGGTAATTGTGCTGGCATCGCTTAATCTGTTTGCAGGTTTTTGTGCTGGCTGCTTTGTCTACTATCAACTTAGCAAGCGCGCTGTGCCCGGCTTCAGCAAACAGCCGCTTCATTCTTAAGGATAGACTATCATGCTAGAGCGCCTGCTATTAACTGTGATGATTTTGGGAGGATTGATCCTCGTCTATTGCGTCTTTACGCGCTGGCAACTGAAACGCGCCCAAATACAAGCCAATAGCGATGATCCATTATTGAGCGCCATTCCGACAGGGCAATCGGGTATTCTCTATTTTACAGCCGAGTGGTGTGGGGCCTGCAAACTGCAACAACGCCCAGCCCTACAACAGCTTCTCATCAATCAGCCCGGTTTACAGGTGATAACAATTGATGTGGATGCCAACCCACACGATGCCCAGCGTTGGGGCGTAATGAGCCTGCCAACCACCATTATCTTAAACACCGGCCACACGCCAATTGCCGTTAATCATGGAGCGGTGTCCGCGCAAAAACTCGCTCAACAGTTGAAGAGGTAAAGGGATTAAACCTATGTCTAAAGCGGTGATCAGTTCTGCCGAGATTGAACTCTCGCACGAGGAAATTAAGCGCTATAGTCGCCACTTGATTATGCCCGAAGTGGGTATGGATGGGCAAAAGAAGCTAAAGGCAGCCAAAATTTTGCTCGTGGGCACGGGTGGCTTGGGTAGTCCTACGGCTATGTATCTTGCGGCGGCGGGCATTGGGACACTGGGTTTGGTAGACTATGACGTGGTGGACGTAACCAACCTACAGCGCCAAATCATTCATGGTACAAAAGATATTGGGGTTCCCAAAATTGAATCGGCAGCAGCCAAGCTCTCCGATCTCAACCCCTACTTGACCATTATCAAGCACGAAGTACCCCTGACCAGCGAAAACGCACTCGACATCATTAAAGACTATGATATTGTGATAGATGGAACCGATAACTTCCCCACGCGCTATCTAGTGAACGATGCCTGTGTGATGTTGGGCAAAATTAACGTCTATGGCAGCATCTTTCGTTTCGAGGGACAGGTGTCGGTGTTTGGGGCCGAAGACGGGCCGTGCTATCGGTGCTTGTTCCCTAGCCCGCCCCCACCCGGCCTTGTACCCAATTGTGCTGAAGGCGGCGTATTGGGGATATTGCCCGGCACAGTCGGCACCCTACAAGCTACCGAAGCCATTAAGGTGGTTTTGGGTGTGGGTAAACCTCTGGTTGGGCGCTTAATGTTGTATG
>CAZLPC010000435.1:0-3111 GCA_964561305.1 uncultured Anaerolineae bacterium | reverse complement strand
TTTTGGTGAAGGGGTTGTCGCGCTCTATCCGTATTTATGAATTGTTGGATCGAGGAAATGTATGACCACCTTTATTACCCAACATCTTGAAGGCGTAGCCACCGATATTATGCGTCTAAGTTATGGACTTAATGATTTGCGCGATAGCCTAGATGAGCAAACGCGCTTGCTTAAAATGCGACAACTAAGCCTACCCGACGATATTTTGCAAGAAGCCACCATTCTTAGCACCAGCCTAGAGCAATTATCGCAAGAGCTAGAGTCAGAAAACGCCGAACTGGCCCAATTGCGGGCGCTGGCCCAAACCGCCGCCATGATAAACTCTACGCTTGATCTAAATGAAGTGCTGGGGCGGGCGATGGATACCGTGATTGGGTTAACAGATGCCGAGCGCGGTTACATTTTGCTACGCAATGAAGAAAGTGGCGAAATGGAATTTGTGGTTGGGCGCAAAATTGGCCGCGAAGACATTGAAGATGGCCAAATGATCATCAGCCGCAGTATCGTTGAAGAAGTGATCAGCACTGGCCAACCGATTGTTACCACTAATGCCCAAGAGGACAAACGCTTTAATGCCCACGAAAGCGTGATGAGCTATGCCTTGCGAAGCATTTTGTGTGTGCCACTCATTTATCGTGATGAAGTGAATGGCGTGGTTTATGCTGACAATCGGTTGCGGCCAGCTTTGTTCGGCGATGGTGAGCTAAAGTTGTTAATGTCGTTTGCCAACCAAGCCTCAATTGCTATCCAAAATGCGCGGCTTTATGAGCGAGTGCGCTTGCAGCTGGCCGAAGTGACCAAAACTCAACAACTCCTTGATAGCATTTTTGCCTCGATAGCCAGTGGGGTTATTACCACCAACCCCGATGGCATTATCACAACATTTAGCCCTATGGCCGAAATTATTCTTGATTTATTAGGATCACAAGCCATTGGCCAACCCCTAACCAGCATTTTGCCTGCTTTATATGAAGGCTTTGAAAATGTGTTGGCCGACATTCAGCAACAAGATCGCCCTGAAAATCTAGAACTTATCACTGTTATACCAACCCGTGGCCCGGCCACTCTAAACTTGCAACTAAGCCCGCTAAAGTCTGAAGATGATATTTTAGGTGTGGCAATGGTGCTGGATGATATGACCGATATTAAACAGCGCGATGAGACCCTAAACGTTATTCGGACGTATCTATCGGATGAAATGGTTTCTAACATTCAAAGTATTGAAAGCCTAGGTCTTAGCGGGGAAGAGCGCGAGATTACGGTTATTAATGCCGATGTGCGCGGTTTTACAACATTTAGCGAAAACCTTCCCCCCGAAGAGGTGTTGCGTGTCATTAACCAATATCTGACCATCAGTAGCAACGCCATTCAAACCTATGGGGGCATTATTGATAAATATATGGGCGATGCAGTGGTGGGCATGTATAACACCCAGCTAAACCCACTAGGCGATCATCCGGTACGGGCTGTGCGTGCAGCCCTAACCCTGCTAGAAGAAGTGAAAAAACTGTACGAGATATTGCCACAAGAGCAATGTTTGTCCTATGGGATAGGTATTCATAAAGGCATGGCTGTGCTGGGTAACGTGGGCAGCCCTAGTCGCAAAGAGTTTACGGCACTGGGCGATGCTATTATCTTGTCTAAGAAGTTACAAGAGATTGCCCAACCCGGCGAACTATTGATCAGTGAAGCCACCTATCAAATTGTCAAAGATTATTTTGAACTGGAGCCAAGCGAGCGCCAGTTGCGTGGCAGTAATGAGATGGTTTTGGTCTATCGCGTTATTGCTGAAATATAAACACCCATGCCCACCTAACAATCAAAAACCCCATCTTGTGTTACAAAGAGGGGTTTTTTTGATTGAGCGTACCCATTATTGAATAACTTTATTGGGCTTGTAACTCGTTTAGGCGCTTCATCAAGCGGCTCTTACGACGTGCAGCATTGTTTTTATGGATAATGCCTTTGTCGGCGGCCTTGTCTAAGTGACTAATGGCGGCTTTGGTTTCGGCAATTGCTTCTTCTACCGAGCCAGCTTCAATGCTAAGGCGAGCCTTCTTGACCACAGTGCGCGTCTGAGAGCGGTATTGCTTGTTGCGAAGCCGTTTCTTCTCAGAACTACGGATACGTTTTAATGCTGATTTATGATTAGCCAATGGTACTTACTCCAAACCACCGCATAAAGTTGATCTCATTTTGAACACATAACTCTACCAAAGCTCACTCCACCTGTCTAGTCATTAATTATGGTGTTGGTGATGGCGCATCGGTTGGTGGTGGTGGATCGGTTGGTGGTGGTGGTAATGTATTGGTTGGTTGCGGCGTGGGCGGCGGTGGTAATGTATTGGTTGGCTGTGGTGTATTGGTTGGCTGTGGTGTGTTGGTCGGCTGTGGACGTGGGCAACCATTAGGTAGCAAACCCCACTGGCTGGGGCCTTGGGTCGGACACGCATCAGAAGCATTGGGTACGCCATCGCCATCAATATCAGGGTCACAGGCATCGCCGATGCCATCACCATCAAGGTCGGCTTGGCTGGGATTGGGTGTATTCGGGCAATTGTCTTGGCTATCGCGCACACCATCCCCATCGGCATCGGGGCAGCCTTGGGCACTCGCTTGGCCGGCAACTGTTGGGCAGGCATCAGAAACATTTGGAATGCCATCGCCATCAATATCAGGGTCACAGGCATCACCAACGCCATCGCCGTCAAGGTCAGCTTGGCTAGGGTTGGGTGTATTGGGGCAGTTATCAAGGCTATCGCGTATACCATCCCCATCGGCATCGGGGCAGCCTTGGGCACTCGCTTGGCCCGGCACGTTGGGGCAAGCATCAGAAGCATTTGGAATGCCATCGCCATCTCGATCAGGGTCGCAGGCATCGCCGATGCCATCGCCATCAAGGTCGGCTTGGTCAGGATTAAACACTCCTGAACAGTTATCTTCATTGGATGGTATGCCATCGCCGTCACCATCATCGCTGCCGGGTATAATGGTGCGCGTGGCGGTACTACGTGGTGTAGCGGTGCGGGTACGGGTGGGCCGGCGGGTGGCGGTGGGGGTGGGTGTTGGGGTAGCCGTTGGCTCAGGAACCCATTCGCCTGCACACGATTT
>CAZLPC010000434.1:0-3118 GCA_964561305.1 uncultured Anaerolineae bacterium | reverse complement strand
TTTTGCTCCTTACTGCTTCTTATTATAAACCCAAATGACAACCGCTGTGCATTTGGGTGCTGCTATTGATGGCAATACAACCAATTTGCATTTACAATGGGCCTATCCCACTCGGTTAGCAACCATCATCTGGAAAAATGACAATGGATCAACCCTTAAAACTGTTCATCAATTATCGTCGTGGTGATCATGCCGAATTTGCCAATGCTTTACGGATTTACCTGATTCATCAATTTCAGCGCGATAACGTTTTTATGGATTTAGAGATTCCGCGATTCCAGCCGTTTGAGGATGTGATTCGTGAAAAGATACAAGAATCAGATGCTGTGATAGCGATTATTGGCCCGCGTTGGTACGAGGCACTCAAAGAACGCGAGTCGCTCAACGAAATTGATTATGTGCGCCTTGAACTTGAGATTGCACTGGAATTGGGCAAGCCTGTTTTGCCGATTTGTGTTGCTGGCGGAACCCCGCCTGCTATGCGCGATCTACCGGATTCGCTGGCCCAAGCCTTTGTATTGCAAGCTGAATATTTTCCGACCTTGCGCGTTTTGGATGATACCGTTGGTGCGATGATGGCCGAGATGCAACGTATCATTCAGCAAGTAACCTCTCGGCAGCCAACTGTTCAAAGTCAATATAAGTTACGCATGTCAGTAAGCAGCAATATTGGACAACCCTTCGAGTGGTGCAAAATCGAGGGCGGTGCTTTTTGGATGGGTAGCGATCTGTCACGCGATAAGCGTACGTATGATGATGAGCCATCTTTGCACCAGATTGAACTTCCCACCTTTTATATGGCCAAATACGCCGTGAACCATAGTCAATTTCAAGCATTTCTGGATGCAGAAGATGGTTTCTTTGATGCGCGCTGGTGGGCTGGACTTGGTATAGACGTTGGTCATCGTGGGCTAACGGCCGAACAGCACTGGCTTATCCCTGATCACCCACGTGAAAATGTGAGCTGGTATGATGCAATGGCCTTTTGCCGCTGGTTATCGTATCGTCTGGGTGGTGGCTATGAGATCAACGATATAGCAGCGTGGATAGTGCGTCTGCCAACAGAAGCCGAGTGGGAAAAGGCGGCGCGTGGCACAGATGGTCGGATCTATCCGTGGGGGGATCAGTTTGATGCCAGTCACTGTAATACACATGAATCGGGCCACCAGATGACACAACGAGTTGGTAGTTATGTTGATGTTTTGACGGCCAATGGCTTGCATAATATGAGTGGCAACGTTTGGGAGTGGTGCTTGTCGCTGTGGACGATGCCATTTAATCATCAAACGGCTGCTCAGATAAAGTTAGATGCAGATGAGGCGCGGGTTATGCGAGGTGGATCGTGGCGCGACAGTGCCAGCCGCGCACGGACAGCATACCGTAGCTTTCGTGCCCCAGCGACCCGTGACAATGATTGTGGCTTCCGGATTGTGATGAATTTATGAGGCAAATTGATCGAGTGAGTGTCCATACGTTGTTTTCTTTAACGCGCTTCAGTTGTCTATCGTTGGTCAGAAACGCATCACAACCCGTCTCGATGGCAGTGGCGATGTGAATGGCATCGGGCGTGCGAAGGTTATATGTGGCCCGTAACTTGGCGGCTAGAGTGGCAATTTCATTGCTGACAGGTACAGGTAGAAATTCATCACTATTCATCAAAATGTCACGATAATTTGCCTCAAGTTTTGTGTTGCCTTCCCGAATGAGGAGCGTTAACACTTCGATCACTGTAATGGTGGAACTGACAGCTTCTAAACTTGTGTTTTCAAGCGTGTTGATCACGCAGACTATGCCTAAAAACTGTCAACTAAAAACCAAAAACTCCCCTGTCAGCCAAGCGTGTCTTTGCAGGAGCGCATTGTTTCGGTAAGATGGCAGCATATCCACCATAAAAAATGAATGACGATGTAAGAGGAAAAAAGCCATCATGCTGAGAGTATCATCGTTTTTGGGCCTGATTAGCGTATTGATTATCGCCATGTTGTTAATTGGCGCGTGCGCGGCCTTTGAAGACCCCGCCCAACGGGCCACCCAAAACGCCGAAAACACGGCCTTGTGGACGATGGTCTATGGTTTTCAGACCGAGATGCCGACCATGCAGGCCATTGTGTTAACGGCCGACTCGGCGGTGTTCCTCTCGACGCAAGTGGCACAGGTCAATAACCAAAACGAATTTTTGCGCGCCACCAACGCGGCGCTGTTGTCGGGATCGGGTGGGCAAGGTGTGGCCCCGTTTGTGCCGCCCACTGCAATCGGTGGCGGCCAGCCGGCGGGGGCTTTGCCCACGTCTAGCAACAATCAGCCCACTATTTTGTTGACTCCGAACACCACCACATCCAATACCACTACCACAACAACAAGTAATGATCCGGTTTCGATAGGGGGGGCGCGTTTCACCCAGCCCGCGACATCGGCGGCTATCAACAATGATGGGTGTGCATCAGGTATCACCAATACTTTCGCCCAATCTACATCGGGCATTTACTTTGTGACGACCGTGCTCGACTTGCCACCCGGCATCGAGTTTGGCTTGCGAATTACCCAAGGTGGCACAGTGGTTGCTAACGATCTCGGCTTTTGGACATCCGACACCACCTATCCGCAAACGTGCGTGTGGTACAACATTGATCGAGAAACCATGAGCTTTTTGGCGGGAACATATGTCGCCGAACTGTTGGCCAACAACCAAGTTGCTTCAACTGTGACCTTCGTCATCTCAGGCTAATAGAACAGCTACTGGTTGATGCTGCTAAAAATATAGCGGCTGAAGTTGTTAATTCACAAAAAAATCCTAAGCCAAATTGTCTGATCATAGTATAATTTGCTAGACAGGTCGCGCAAGTTATGCTATTATATTGTTAAGGCGGATTAATGCGATTAATCACAATGATTTGAATAATCTGATGAATGAGAAGCCCGTGCCGCAAAACCACCAAAACCATTTTAAAACTATTTCTTTGGGTTCTGAATTGCTGGATTATCTGATTCAGCACAATCAAGACCCAGAAGGGCGCATTCCGTCATTGGGTGAATTAAGCGACGAGCTGCATGTTAGCGTCAGCAAACTGCGCGAGCAGCTAGAAGTGGCCCGACACTTGGGCTTAGTGACGGTGCGTCC
>CAZLPC010000433.1:2306-3135 GCA_964561305.1 uncultured Anaerolineae bacterium | reverse complement strand
CGCCGCACTAATGACCAACGTATTGGGATTATTGGCCTTAATGGCGTTAAATGAGCGGGCCAACAGTTGAGTATAGTTTGCGCCGCTAATTTGACCTGCTGGCCACTCGCGGTCTAGGTTTGGCTCGTTCCAAACTTCAATAGCATCTGCACCCAAAGCCGCAACACCGCCTACAAATGCAGCATATTGATCGTAATAGCCAGTGCCACCGCCCGCAACATCACCTGTAAAACCGACAACGCCTAATATCACCCGTAAACCTTGCGCGTGGGCGGTGTTAATGATACCTGCAACCGAGTTGGGGTCTGCTCCGATGCCATAACGCACCTGTACTTTTACCCATGTCATGCCCATTTGGGCCATTAAATCGCCATTATTAAAGTTAGCGACGTGGGCTCCATAGCCAAAGCCTGTAATGGGGCGTGTACCTGCGACCGCAGCCGGCAAGCCCCCCGTTGCAGGGGCCGGCGATTGTTGCACGGGCACATTTTCGACCACAGGCAAGCTGTTAATGTCGCCATTGATGGTGATAAGGGGTACATATAGCCAGCCTTCTTGACCACCAACGACCACGCGCAACCATGCGTTATTAGAGAGGCGGCCCGTGGCGGTAAAAGAAACGCCCGCATTTAAGCCTTGAATCACGCCGAAATTTGTACCCGGCCCATTCCGAAAGTTGATTGCATTGCGGGTGCTGCCCGATACACCACCTTCGGTTGGCGTGGTGGGGTTGCTGGCAACGGCTGGGGGCGAGCTAGGACTGGCTGCACCAGCAACGTCAATAACAGGCAAGCTCTCAATGACAAAACCATCAGGAAACAATAGCCAG
>CAZLPC010000433.1:0-2296 GCA_964561305.1 uncultured Anaerolineae bacterium | reverse complement strand
AATAGCCAGTCCGATAACACCCAACCGCGTGTGCCGCCACTGGCCGGCTGGGCAAATACCCACACGCCGCCATTGCCCAACAGATCTTCGCGGCCTTCAACATTGAGTACCGTATTGAGTGTAAACCGATCAATCAGCACGCCATTGTCGCCGGGAATACTACGCACATTGAGCGCGTCGGTGGTGACAGTAGCTTGCACGGGGCCTTGTGCTTCTACACGCGAAGCGGTGGGAGCAGTTGGCATAATAGATGCCAATATAAACAAGGTAAAACCAATGATAATGAGCTTGATAACTGATTTAAACATGCTTTTCCCTTGCAAAAATTTTAATGTTTGATTGTTTCCGATAATGAACTTCACAAATTTCACGCATACACAAACTTGCTAAGGCAGTTTATCATGCCAAAAATCACTCTGCAATAATCTTTGTCCTACGGTAAGCCTAGCGTTGGCTGACAAAATTGGCTAATGCGTGTGTTCTGTCGGCCTAAATTTGCTTTTGACCACATCCCCAATAAATTTTATCCAATTAGATATTCAACCTCGCTTCCCAAAGACACTTTATCTAAAAAGATGCGAGCTATGCAACCTAAGACGCGAGCTATGCAACCTAATAGAACATATTTTCTGATAGACTGAAGAAAATCATGAATCAGTAGGATGATAACTAGGAAATATGAATCATGGATAATTCGCTTGAGGCTGCAATTGAAGCAGAACTTGAACGACTGGCTAGGTTGGAGAATAGTCTGCGAGAACTTCCTGAAGAAGTGTTCGGGCTTTCTACTTGGCAAGTTCGGCAGATTTTTGGGCAATATGTCACGGTTCGTCGGCGGCTATGCGGGCGCTTCCAGACCATAGCTGAGGCAGGATCTCCTGCTTTAGTGGACGGGTACTATACAATCAGTGGAGATCCTCCTCAAGAGGGGCGATGTCCACCTCTTCACCGAGAGCGAACCTATAATGTAAACGGCTACATATTTATTGATTGCATTGATCCGTGTGGCAATCGTAAAGAGCTTGGCCCACTTATGGCGGGTTTTGCTGATAAATCGGCATCTGAAATTGTAGAGATGTACTATGAGTTTTTTGATTGTGTCGAGGCTAGCTCAGACTTTTTTAAATATGTGGCATTTATTCTAAGTCTGTTTTGTGATGCCTGTGAACTCGCTGCCGCCATCAATGGAATACGGCGTGGAGATAAAGGTGCTGTCCTCAATCTATTTTTGGCGCTGCTTCCCTTCGCCTTCACAGGTGAACTCATGACACCATTACTTCGCTTATTCGATGACTATCTGCCTAGCACGGGTGCATTTCGTAGATGGTACGATGATCTTATTGATGCCGTACGGCGAGGCGACAGCCGCGATAATATAATAGCAAACTTTGCAGATGATTTTGACGATTTACCGCCATCTTACGTGCTAGATGATATAGAAGCCGCTCTTCCTCGTACCTCTTCTGGCGAATTACGAGTAGCCTTTGACCGAGACAATGTTGTGGGTGCCGAGTATGTTACACATGAAGCATTTACAGACAATCCGCACATAAACTCCGACATACTTTGGGTTCAAGACAATAATCCAATAGAACACATGTTGATTGGGCATCGGGAAGATTTGGTTGAAACGCTTGGCTGGCCAGAAGATCAAATTGCAACAAGTCTGTTTCAAATTTTCGATGAGGACAATCATTTAAATGCCAGATATGTCGAGTCAATAGATGTGTTTGACAACAACATATTTCGTAGAACGGAATTTGTTTTCGACATAAATGGTAATCGGCTACATGTCAGTGTTTCACCATATGGTGAAATTATCAATGCATTTATTCCAACACCAATTGGTGGAAACTAGGAGGTTTCCAATGAAAGCTGAATTTGTCTTATGTAACATTGTAGAGAATAACCCTTCTAACCAAGATGATGAGTATATACATACACGTATGCTCAAGTTAATGATAGGGACGCAGGTTGTTCAAGTTTTTGATATGAATGCAAAAAGTTCCCATCTAAGTGTTGGCGCAAGTTATTGGCTTGCAATAGAGCCTCATTCAATTACTAGTATGCGTTGTCATAATTCAACAGATCATATTGTAATTGATGGCATGTGGGGAGAAGTGGCTGGATTAGATTGGTCTTTTGCCACAGATTATGTAGAGAGTCACACTGTATATGCTCATCAGAGTGTGTTAGTGCAAAGAAAATTTGCAATCGTTCGTCTAGAAGAAGGTTCTATACTATTTGATGTAAACCTTCTTAAGAAATATTGTCCAGCTATAGAAGTTGGAAATGT
>CAZLPC010000432.1:2547-3136 GCA_964561305.1 uncultured Anaerolineae bacterium | reverse complement strand
GGTGCGCGTGCGGGCCTTAGTGGGCGGGGTATTGGTGTTGCGCGGCCAAGCCGTCGAAAACGGCGGACAACCCTATAAATTATGGCGCGATATCTTGCCCAAGCTATTATTAGAGATCGTGGTTAGCGATGACGAAGCTGCAATGTTGCACCATATTTTGCCTACTATTGGCGACATCATCGAACGCCCGATTATTGCCACCCCCCCCACCGAAAAACTGCCCCAACAACTTAACGAAACCCTATTGTCCCTCTTTAAACGCCTAAATCAGCCCACCTTGCTTATCTTAGAAGATGTGCATTGGGCCACCGACTGCATCGAACCACTCAAAATTTTATCGGCCCAAGTTAAAACACTGCCACTGATGATCCTCGCCGCCTATCGCAGCGACGACGCACCCTACTTTTATGGCCAGCTATACACCATGCAACAAGTCGCCCTAGAACGCCTAAGCGACGACGACCTGCGCGAGCTTTGCCACAGCATTTTAGGCGAGAACCCACGCAATGCCACCATCACCGATTTCCTCATCCGCGAAACCGAAGGCAATGTCTTTTTTCTGGTTGAGGTTGTCCGCGCTCTCGCCGAA
>CAZLPC010000432.1:0-2537 GCA_964561305.1 uncultured Anaerolineae bacterium | reverse complement strand
TCTTTTTTGTGCTAGATGTGTTGCAAACGCTAGCCTATAATCTGCCGCGCATTGATGAAATTGGTAACGAACGTCCCCTACCCGAAGCCATCATCGCCAAAGGGGTGATGGAACTGGCCATGCGCCGGATAGACCGCTTGCCCTTCGACATGCAGCCCATGATGCGCGTGGCAGCTGTGGCGGGCCGCGAAATTGACTTCGACATTTTGCGCTACATAGACGACGAACTTCAATATCAAGACTGGCTTTCGGATGGGGTCAATGCCGCCATTTTAGAATACGTAGATGATCGCTGGCGCTTTCAGCACGACAAGCTGCGCGAGGGCATCTTGTTTGGCCTCATGGAAGAAGAACGTCCGCGCTTGCATCGTTTGGTGGCCAAAGCCATCGAGCAGGTCTATGCTGATTCACTCGATGACTATGCGTCAGTTTTGGCCCATCATTGGCGCATGGGCAACGACATCTTAAAAGAAGCCCACTATGTGAGCATTGTGAGCAAGGCCTTATTGCAACGCGGCGAAATGGGCCGCGCCCTCGCTCTCATTAAGCCTGTTATCGAGCGCATGGACGAAGCGCCCACCCGCGAACGCATGATCCTCGTGCGCTATTATGCCGATGCCAAAGCCGCCGATGGCAGCGCCATCGAGCGTATCGAGTTGTACGGCCAAGTGATGTCTATGGCTCAAGCCCTTAACGACCGCCCCTTCGAGATGAAGTCGCTGTATGACATTGGCTGGATGTGGCTGCGGCGCGGCCAAAGCACCACCGCCCAAAGCTATTTCGAGCGCAGCCTTGCCATAGCCAAACACCTCGAAGACGAGTTGATGATTGCCCACAACATTAACGGACTTGGCGCAAGCTACTTCGACCTAGACCCCCACAAAGCCGAACGCTATTTCTTAGAGGCGTTGCACCATTATCAGGCCCTGCAAGACGACTTTAACATCGCCCTTGTCAACAGCAACTTGGGTAATTTCTTTGTCGAAACGGGTCAGTTTGAACAGGCCGAAATCTATCTAACTGGCTCTTTATCCGCCCAAGAACGGCTTGGCAATCGCTTTACTACCGGCCATGCCCTGCTCAATCTCTGTCGCCTAGACATCATTCAAGGTAACTTTGCCAGTGCCCAACACCATCTGCAACGCGCCGCCCAGCACTTTCGAGAAATTGGGTACGAGTTGGGCACAGTATCGGCCAATACCTATCGCGCTTGGATTGATCTGCATCAATCCGACCCCAACCCCGCCAACGCCATCCATTTGTTAAACGCCGCCCTAGAACTGGCCGACAAATCCGACAACGCCAACATCATCTATCAGACGCTGCTGCTGTTGCCGAAAGCCTATTTGTCGGCTGGGCGCGTGTCCCAAGCCAAAAGCGCCATTATCCGCCTTGATGCACACGCCCAAACGCTGCAAACCCATGCCCAAGCGAGCCTGTGGGTGTTGGTCAGCTTGGCCTATTACAGCCTTCATCATCAAGACACCGCCAGCGCCACCCTTGCGGCCTGCGCCATCCAAACTTCTCCAGCCTGCGATGCACTGTTGCGCTGGCAACTGAGCTTTATTTGGGCCCAAATTACGGCTGCTAATGCCACGCCCCCCTGCCCACCCGATCCGCTACCGGTTACCACGCTCCTGCAAATGCTCCGCGCCAAATATCTCTCGTAGGCAGCTGACGATCAGGTGGCAATCACCCCAGAAAACCGCTACAATACGCGCATATTTGCACAATGTCGAGGAGCAGCAGCATGTTTGGTGACGGTATTTTTGGTGTAGAGGGCTTGTTCTGGTGCTGTGGCGCAATGATCGCGTTGCCATTGCTATATGCAGTGTTATTGCCTGTGTCGGTTTCTTTGCCGGGCTTGCGCTGGCTAGGGTTTATGGTGCTTAATGCTGGCTTTGCCTATGCCATTTTTGGCTATTTTTTTGGCGATGCGGCGGGCTTCTTTATGGGGGCACTGATCATGGCGGCCGCGTTCTTCTTTACACTGGGTGGCGGCGCACGCTGGGTATTTAGAGGTGCAAGGCAGCGCAATGTAAGCCAAACATGGGGTCGCATTCAGCAAACCCGCGTCTTTAGCAATGTCGAAGATTTTTTTACCGACGGCGAAGTGCCCATGCAAGCCAAGCGCAAACGCGACGACGACAACATTATTGAGGGCGACTTCAAATAGGCAGATCACAAAGCACATACGCATGAATCTTACCCTGCACACTCCCCACCCACACCTAAAGCCCTATGTGAACTTGCTGTGGCACATCGCCGATTATCTGCCGCCGCACACCCAAGAGCGCATTCTGCCATTTGGTATGATGGAACTTTCGGTGCGCCTAGACGAACAGCCGTTGCAAATAGGCGATGATGTGCGGCTGAAGCAGGCGTTGTGTGGATTGGTGGTGGCAGGGCCGCGCTCGCAGTTTTTCGCCATCGACACCAGCACACCAGCCTCGATCTTGTCGGTGTTTTTTAAGCCCGGCGGGGCGCGAGCGTTTTTCGGCGTGTGTGCCGATGAATTACACAACCAGCACCTTAGT
>CAZLPC010000431.1:0-3149 GCA_964561305.1 uncultured Anaerolineae bacterium | reverse complement strand
TGTTGCCCGCGCCCGCCGATTCTGGCATTATGAAAGTGGTGGGTTTACACCGTACCACCCATCGTTTTTTGACGGTCTTCTTAAATGCTGATCAATTATTTAACTGGCACGTTGTGCCCGTTGATCATCCACTGGTCATTCAAGAATTGCGTGGCGGGTGGGACGACAGCGAAGACTCTAAAAAACGCGCCGAAAAATTGGCCCGACAATTGCAGGCCATTTATAACTAAGACACCTCTTGGGGCGCGGCCACACACGGCTGCGCCTTTTGCATTTTTTCCCACACAAAACGACAAAAAGGTATACAATGGAGGGCACAGTGTTTGTCATGCCATTAGTTTGTCACTGTCATTGTCGTTATACAGGAAGGGAATTGTCCGATGTCGCTTGAAGATGCTCATTTTGAAGCCAGCGCGGCCTTTGAAAAATTGATGAATGCCAGCGATGAAGACCTGTTTCCGTTGTTGGCCCACGAAATGCTTAAGCCGCTTAATTTGTTGCTGGGCTATGCCGATTTAGCCTTGCAGGCTGGCGACGTGGAACAGCTAGAGGCGCTGGTGTTGGACGATGAACATACTTCGATTTCGGTGCGCTTCTTGCTAGAACTGGTGCTAAAAGAGTCGGTGTTATTGCAACAACTGGTGACGTTTATGCGCGATCATCAACAATTGCGCGGCGATGCTTCGCTGGAGTAAGCGTTTGGGGCGCAGATAGAACAGGCTAGCAATATGCCTGTGTAGCGTAACGGCGGCGCTTTAGCCCGCCGAATAGGGTTTACTGTTACGTGATAGACTGTCCCCATTGCAACAGTGCTTCTGCGTAGGCTTGGGGCGCTTCGGCGGGGCTAAAGTGGCCGCCTTCGATGACGGCGAGGGGCGTTGCGGCGGGTAATGCCTGTTGTAGCGGCTTGCCGACTTTCTCAAGCGTCTGGAAGCGATCCCCTGCTGACCACAAGACCAATGTCGGCACTGGGATATTTTTCAATTGATCCACAATTTCGACGTTTTCGGTGCTGCGCAGGTGCTGGAGGTGTTTCGCAAATTCGCGCCGGCCTTGCGGATCGCTGATTTTGCTGTCCCAAAAAATGCGCTCCAGCATCTCTGGGGTGAGCTTGGCGCGGTCGGCAAAGCCCAAATATACTTGCCGTGTCGTATAGGGATCGCTGCCGAACCGTTGCACAGTGGGTAGCAGGCCAGCCTTAGCTATTAGCCGTGCCAGTTTAACCGAAAAAACCGGGAACGAATCACCAAGCGGCGCGTTCCCGACGGTGTAGCGGGTGAATAGTTGCGGATAGCGCACCGCCATCAGTTGGGATACCGCACCACCCAGATCGTGACCGACCACCCACACTGGCGCAAGGTTCGCCGATTCCAACCACGTCTTATACAAATCGGCCACCGCCGACAGCGAATAATCCGCAGCATCGGCCAAGCGCGTGCTGCCATAGCCGGGCATATTGGGGGCAATGGCGCGATACCCTTGCTCTGCCAGCTGTACCATCACGGCGCGGAAGAGTTCTGCGCTTGCGGGGATGCCGTGCAAAAGCAAGATGCGTTCACCATTAGGCGGGCCTGCTTCTAAGGTGGTTAAGGTGCCGTTGTGCAGTGGATAGCTGTGTGGTTCGATAGTTGTCATGTTCATTCTCCCGTTGTCTCCTAGGCCTTTAAGTATAGGCATTTCGGCAGAATGGAATCGGTTAAAACTGCCCTTTTGTCTATAATCAACAGGTCTGCGATCCTAAACTTATTCGTTCGTAGCGGGGCAGAAAGCAACGAACACAGACGACAAAACACAATGCGCGGGCGCTCTGCGCGTAGCTGTGGCTGATTTTAGGGCGCATTTCGCCTACACAAGGAGATTCGAATGGGAATGTTGCTAAAAATCGCTGTACTGTTGTCGGCAGTGGGGTGGGTTGCGCTCAGCAGCATGACCCACGCCATGAAGTGGCATCTGGTGGGTTACGAGGCGCTCAATTATCACGATTATGAAGACACCTTTGAGCAGGCGAGCGGAGCAAACATCTATGTTACCAGCATTTGGCGCAGCGCCGACTACCAAACAGGCGCTTGGCAAAAAACGGAAGATGGGGCCGACTTGCTCTGCCGCTATCATCTACCCACGCAAAGCGGCAATTGTCAGCCACTGCGCGCCATGACCGAACGCGGCAACTCGTTAAGAGTGGAGTCGGCCGATCCTCACCTGTCCGTTTTTGTCCTGCTGCCGAGTCTGGGTCAAGCCCAACGCCTTTATCCTGACGACACGAGGCGCAGTGTTTTCAGTTCACTCGATAACGCCCATTGGATCTACCTGTGGGACAGCCAACAATCACTGCGGATACGACAAGGCCCGACACAGCGCGAATTTGATTATTTGGCGGATTATGTGTGGTTCGATCAAGCATCAGGCCAGCTTTTGGCCCTGCTCTCACAGCGCAACCCTATCGGCGATGTCGTCGGGGTAGGATTATTTCGGGTAGATACAACCACAGGCGACCTGATTCGCCTTGGGCACTTTCAGACGCGCTGGCCGGACAATATCATCCTGAAAAACGCCGCCCTCTCCCCCGACCTATCACAGGTCGCGCTTGTAACCACATTGCGCGACACCACACCGGAACAAGAACTATGGCTATTAAACATTTCGACCGAACAACTGACTAAACAGGGCGATCTGCCAATTCGCTATCTGTACCAGCGTCTCGCTTGGGCAGATAACACAACTGTACTGGCGATGGACGGTTACGCTTGGTCTAATGTCGGCGATCTTGTGCCAGCAACAAACATCAACATCCAGAGTGGCGATATTTATCAGCCCCCGCTACCTGCCAATACCAGCTTAATCGGTGGCCAGATATCCCATGATGCACGCTTCTACTTTTTCGTGACGGTTGTGGAAGGTGCTGTGACTGATGATATTGCGCCGTATACTGTTTGGGTTATTGAGCTTCCGCTCAGCCCTGATGCGATAATCTTGCCAATTACGACCATATCCCGCGATGGCTATTGCTCATTTGGGCCGATGCAGATCGATATCGCACAGGATCATGACATTCAGACCTACACGCTCGATCTCGGCCCACCTTGCGGCTAATTTTGAGACAATGAGGTTTATTGAAAGGGGCTAAAATGGGAACATTGTTGAAAATCGGC
>CAZLPC010000430.1:0-3152 GCA_964561305.1 uncultured Anaerolineae bacterium | reverse complement strand
GCATAAATTTACCTTTGGCCTGTGGACGGTGGGCAACCCCGGCGCAGACCCCTTTGGCCGCGCTACCCGCACCCCCTTAAGCACAGTCGAAATTGTGCAACTGTTGGCCGAGGTGGGGGCCTATGGCGTTAATTTTCATGACAACGACCTTGTGCCAATTGATGCGACATTTGCCGAGCGCGATCAAATTGTGCGCGAATTTAAGCAAGTCCTCGCTGATACAGGCTTGGTTGTGCCGATGGCCACCACCGACCTTTTCCGCGATGCAGTGTTTAAAGATGGCGCTTTTACCTCCAACGATCCCAACGTGCGGGCCTATGCCTTGCAAAAGACCATGAATGCTATTGATTTGGGCGTAGAACTGGGCGCAAGCATCTATGTGTTTTGGGGTGGGCGCGAAGGCACAGAAACCGACTCGTCCAAGAACCCACTCGATGCGGGCAAACGCTTTCGGGACGCGCTGAACTTCTTGTGCGAATATGTGAAAGACAACGGCTATGACCTGAAATTTGCCCTAGAGCCAAAGCCGAACGAACCCCGCTCCGACATTTATTTGCCTACAGTTGGCTCGATGTTGGGCTTTATCGCCACGCTAGACCATCCCGAAATGGTGGGGCTAAACCCCGAAGTGGCCCACGAGCACATGGCGGGCCTGAACTTTATGCACGCCGTGGCCCAAGCATGGGACGCAGGCAAGCTGTTTCATATTGATCTTAACGATCAAAAGTTTGGACGCTATGACCAAGATTTTCGGTTTGGCGCAGAGATGATTAAGCAGGCCTTTTATTTGGTCAAATTTTTAGAGGATGTGGGCTATACAGGTAGCCGCCATTTTGATGCCCATGCCTATCGCAGTTCTGACTATGACGACGTGAAAGCATTTGCGCGTGGCTGTATGCGTACCTATCTGATTTTAAAAGAAAAAGCCGAACGCTTTAACCAAGATGCTGAGATTCAGTCTATACTCGCTGAAGTCAACGCCGATGATGGCACGTATAGTTATTTATCGGCGGGCTATAGCGCCGAAACAGCCAACAAGTTAAAGGCTGTTCAGTTTGATCGGGCAACACTGGGGCAGCGCAAGCTCCCTTATGAACACCTCGATCAGTTAACCATCGAGTTATTACTGGGAGTACGCTAGATGAAGGTTGTTTTGGGGCTGGATATAAGCACAACTGGCGCGAAAGCCCTATTAGTAGATGTAGCGGGGCAGGTGGTTGCACAACACACCACCCCCCAACCCATCAGCCACCCTTACCCGCTTTGGAGTGAGCAGAATCCTGCCGACTGGTGGGGGGGGATGGTCACTTCTATTCGGGCGGTGATGGCGCAATTTGCGGCCCTTGCCCCAGAAGTAGGTCCGCATGAAATTGTTGGCATCGGCTTAACAGGGCAAATGCACGGGCTTGTTTGTCTTAATGTAAAAGGAGAGGTACTTAGGCCTGCCATTTTGTGGAATGATCAACGTACTCAAGCCGAGTGTGATTGGATTACCGCGCAAGTGGGATCCAAACGATTGATTGAATTGACAGGCAACCGCGCCCTAACAGGCTTCACTGCGCCCAAAGTCATCTGGATACGCAACCACGAACCCGATGTGTACGACCAAATTGCCCACATTCTGCTGCCCAAAGACTATATCCGCTTTAAGCTCACGGGCGATTATCACACCGACTTGGCCGGTGCATCTGGCACACTGCTGCTAGATGTCAAAAATCGGCAATGGTCAGAAGAAGTATTGGCGGCCATAGACATTCCGTTGGCTTGGTTGCCGAAGGTGCATGAAGGCACACAGCAAACAGGCCGCGTGAATGCGGCGGCGGCCAACGAAACCAACTTGCCCGCCGATGTACCTGTGCTGGGCGGCGGCGGTGATCAGGCTGCGGGCGCGATAGGTGTCGGTGCGACCGCGCCGGGAATTATTGGGCTAACATTGGGCACGTCGGGCGTGGTTTTTGCCCCTTTAGGTGACTATGCCTATGAACCCGAAGGCCGTCTACATGCCTTTTGTCATGCGCTGCCCAACCAATACCATTTTATGGGCGTGATGTTGTCGGCGGCGGGCAGTTTGCAGTGGTATCATGACACACTAGCTCCCGATATAGACTATGACACCCTGATCGCCGAAGCCGCCGATGTGCCGCCCGGTGCAGAGGGCTTGTTCTTCTTGCCCTATCTAACGGGCGAGCGCACCCCACACCCCGACCCCCTAGCGCGGGGCGCTTTTGTGGGGCTGACGGCCCGCCACACGCGCGGTCATCTTACCCGTGCTGTGCTAGAAGGCATTGCCTTTGGGCTTAAGGACAGCTTTAGCCTGATCACAGCTAACGAAGCTGGTCAGCATATCCGCGAGGTTCGTGTTAGTGGCGGGGGCGCACGTAGTACACTTTGGCTTCAGATATTGGCCAATGTACTAAATACGCCTTTGGTACGTGTAGAAGCCCTTGAAGGGGCGGCCTATGGCGCGGCCCTGTTGGCTGGGCTAGGTACAAATCTTTGGCCCGATGCTGCATCTATCGCTGCTTTAATTTCAGTGGGCCAGCCGATTGTGCCCGATGCTATGGCGGCCGATACCTATCAACAGTTGTACGCGGTTTATACCAGCCTCTATCCTACGCTAAAACAGACATTTTCCGCTCTTTCGAGCTTGTAGTTCTCAACCCTCCACATCATTGGCCTAGGTTCTGCCTAGGCCCTTAAGCCTAGCCCTCATGACAAACTTGCGGCCTAATTTTGCGCCTAGCCCAACCTAATTTGTGATGATAATAAACTTCGTAACGATACAGTAACGGTCGTAATGTATCGTAATCACAGTTTAATGAAATTTGTCATTATAGAAAGGCAAGGTAATGGTTTATAAAGCACCGCGTTATACTTTGTGGCTGACCTTTGTGGCAGTCATAGGCGTTTTTATACTCTTATTTGTCCCGAATCCAATAGTATCTGTTGTCGAGCAGGCCTTTGCCCAAACAGGAAACTGTATTTCTGAAGGCTCTATTGATGACTCTTGCGATCAAGACAAAGATGGTGTCTTGGATCAATATGATCGGTGTGTGCTGGTGCCGGGCCCCCCAGAGAATGATGGTTGCCCATGGCCAGATGGTACACCACCACCCACTGCGACTACACCGCCACCACCCACTGCGACTACA
>CAZLPC010000429.1:0-3154 GCA_964561305.1 uncultured Anaerolineae bacterium | reverse complement strand
CGCCCGCAAACAAGCTAGTTTGGCCATCATCGCCGGTTTTGGTGTAAATTTTCATTGCTTGTTTTATGACTCCATCTTCAGCCACACACATTGATAAGGTTGTAGAACCAGTTGTGAACTAGGCTCATATCGGGTATCGGTCAATACATCGGTATAGGCTGCACTGTCATAAGGTTTGCCGAGGGGAATTGATTGCACATCCGCGCTAAAATTAGCAAACACCAGCACAGTAATATCATTATGCTCGCGCTCATAAGCAAACAAACCCGCCGGCTCGGTGGCCACTTGCCGAAACACCCCACTACCAAACACCCCAGCAAATTGGCGGCGTGCGGCCAGCATACGTTGTGTTTTGTTCAGTAGCGAATCAGGGTCTTGGCGTTGGGCGGCCACATTCACCCGATGATAACCATAAATAGGGTCATCAATCACAGGTTCATACGTGCCTTTGGCTGTTGAAAAGCCGCCGTTGGTGGTGGTATCCCATTGCATGGGGGTTCTTACACCGTTGCGGTCGGGCAGCCAGATGTTATCACCCATACCAATCTCATCCCCATAATACACAATTGGGCTACCGGGCAAGCTCATCATCACCTGATTGAGCAACATAATCTTGTTCGGATCGTTATCGAGTAATGGGGCCAAGCGCCGCCGAATGCCCAAGTTGAGGCGCATTCGGGGTTCGGGGGCATATTGTTCCCACATCCATTGCCGTTGTTCTTCTGTTACCATTTCAAGCGTCAGTTCGTCATGGTTTCGTAAGAATAAACACCACTGGGTATCTGGAGGAATTTCTGGCGTTTGGTGCAAAATCTGAATAAGGTCCCTGCAATCGCCTTTTTTCACGGCCATAAATAAGCGCGGCATAATGGGAAAATGAAAAGCGATATGAAATTGATCTTGCAGATATGGCACTAAATCCCATGGCCATTGGTTGGCTTCGGCGAGCATAATACGGCCCGGATATTCCTTTTCCACAATCTGGCGCATTCGCTTCACGTATTCGTGGGTTTCGGGCAAATTTTCGCAGTTTGTACCTTCGCGCTCAAATAAATATGGCACAGCATCCACCCGAAAGCCGTCTACGCCCAGATCAAGCCAAAAGCGCATAATATCAATCATGGCTTGTTGCACATCGGGGTTGTCGAAGTTAAGATCAGGCTGTTCTTTATAGAACCGATGCCAATAATATTCGCCCGTATGCGCGTCATACGTCCAATTAGAAGACTCAGTGTCTAAGAAGATGATGCGTGTTTCGCTATACTTGCGATTGTCATCATTCCAGACATACCAATGGCGCTTGGGGTTGTCTTTAGACGAGCGCGACTCGATAAACCACGGATGTTGATCTGAGGTGTGATTGACCACCAAATCAATAATTACACGAATATTGCGCTGGTGCAGCGCATCAAGCGCTGCCTTAAAGTCATCGAGTGTGCCATAGGCGGGCGCGACATTATAATAATCGCTAACATCATAGCCATCGTCGCGCAAGGGCGACGGATAAAAAGGCATTAGCCATACACAATCCACGCCCAACTCTGACAGATGATCGGCGCGTTGCATTAGGCCGATAAAATCACCGTGCCCATCCCCATTGCCATCGGCAAAAGCTCGTACATTTACTTCATAAAAAATCGCATCTTTGTACCACATCTAGCACATAAACCCTTCAACAATCAGCACGATACCAAAATAACGATGCTCACAAGCGTATCACATCCGCCCCTACCTGCAACATTCATTTTTAACACCTGTTTTGTGCTACAATGTGCGCCGAGAATGCAAAGGATATAGGGCCGTGAAAATTGCACTTGTTCACGATTGGATGAATCAAATAGGTGGAGCAGAAGACGTACTGAATGCCTTAGTGGGCATGTATCGTAAAGCGCCTGTTTATACCAGCATCTATGCACCCGACAAAATGCCCTCCCATTGGCAACAATGGGACATTCGGACACTATGGATTAATCGCTTGCCATTCATTCATAATAAGCATCAGGCTTTTTTCCCGTTGTATCCGTTGGTGTGGGGCGGCCTTAACTTGGGTAACTATGATGTGGTGCTAACCAACAAAAGCGGCTTTTGTCATGGGGTACAAACCGGGCCCAAAACGCTACATGTGTGCTATTGCCTTACCCCTACGCGCTATGTATGGCACTATGACGCTTATATGGCGCGTGAAAATGTATCACCACTGCTGCACGAGGCGGTGCGCCCTATTATTAACTTGCTGAAGCGGTGGGATTATCGGGCTGCACAACGGGTCAATCAGTTCATCGCCATCAGCAGCGAGGTACAGCAGCGCATCAAGAACTATTATGGACGCGATTCAATTATCATCTATCCGCCCGTAGAGGTGGCCGAGCGTTTTCAGCCCGCCCCTAGCCATGATGATTATTTCTTGAGCGTGGGCCGCCTAATCCCCTATAAACGGGTAGATTTGGCGGTGCAGGCTTGCACGCGCTTGGGCTTGCCGTTAAAAGTAGCCGGACGTGGGCGCGACATAGAACGTTTGCAGGCAATGGCTGGGCCTACGGTTGAATTTTTGGGCTTTGTACCCGATGCCGACTTGCCCGATTTGTTCGCCCGCGCCAAAGCCTTTATCTTCCCCGGCGAAGAAGATTTTGGCATTACGCCCGTACAAGCCCAAGCAGCAGGCCGCCCCGTCATTGCCTATCGGGGTGGGGGTGCGTTGGATACGGTTATTGAAGGCAAAACGGGTGCGTTTTTTGATGATCTGAGTGTGGAATCTTTGATGACAGCCCTACAACACTTTGATGAACAGGCCTATCGTCCCGATGATTGCCGCCAAAATGCGTTGCGCTTTGATCGGGCGGTGTTTGAGCAACAACTTTCACAAGCAATTGAGCAGTGGTGGGAAGATTTATGGAATTGATAGAGATTTTGCGCCCCGTATGGCGCTGGTGGTGGCTGATTGCCATTCCAACAATAATCACCCTTTTGGCGAGTTTGCCGGCCTTGCCCGCCGCAATCTCGCCGCCAGAAACCTATGGCGCAACCGTTCGTTTTAGCGCCGCCGCGCCGCCCAGCGCGGCCAATGCGCTGGCCGCCGCCGAAGATAACTTGGCCCGCAGCGGCACGTATGAAGACACCGCTTATGTGCCGTGGTTGGCTTCTGAATACTTAGTGG
>CAZLPC010000428.1:0-3159 GCA_964561305.1 uncultured Anaerolineae bacterium | reverse complement strand
CAACTCCCCAATATCCTTGCGAGTCAAAATTCACAAAACCAATCAATTGATTCGTCAGTTCGTTTTGTGGATATTCGCGGCGATAAATTGGCTCTATCACCATGCCCTGAATGCTCATTTGCTCTAGCTCTGCGCCTTGCTGTAAAGTAGCCGGGCTTTTCAGCAACACATAAGATGGATATTGTCCCAAATCGTTGGGCAATAATAAATTCAATATCTCAAGTTCGCTCATCTCTAAGACCCGTGCAATCTCGATAGCAATGCGGCGTTTTTCTTCGCGGCTAGGACCAATTGCGCCGGGGCTAATGCCAACACGATAGAGCAAGGTATTAACGGCCAACACCTGACCGTCTCGATCATAAATTTGGCCACGATTGGGTTGGTATTGAACTTCGCGCCCACCCGATACACTGGCGATAGTATAAAGTTGCTCTTCAATTTCAGGATCGAGCCTATATTGAAACGATAGCAAGCGTACAATCAACAAGCCACCGACAAACGTCAAAATAATGGCGACATAGCCAAGCCGCTGATGAATCATTCGCATGGGTGTGTCATCCTCTTTCTGGGCTAATTGGCCCAATCCTCAAATTGTTTACGCAAGGCATCAAATTGACGTGACAGCCAGCCCGCAAAATTTTCTTCATAAGTAATGGGGGTTGGTGTTGGCTGAACCGCAGTAGGGATAATAGTTGGTTGGGCATAAATATAGTTGTCTACAATAAGGTATTGTATATCGTTCGGCTCTGCATCTTGAAAGCCCATGGTCACAGCACGGGTCATTAGGCTATCTATGCTTTGATAGCCGGCAATTTCAGCCCGCAAGCGTTCGTTATCACGCAACAGGGCGCTGCGCTCGCGCTGAAGCTGGTTAATGTCGCGGGCGGTGGTGATATTGGTGGTGGACTGGGCCAAATATAGCCCACCCATCATCAGTGCCACCACCCCTAACAATATCAAAACAGCTACCACTTGCGGCTGATTGTCGTTTACAGTTTTGGGCCATTGGCGATTCATCATCTCACCACATTGATCTATCATTTATGACAATGATTTGAGAGGATTATACTCTATTTAGGCCACTGAATGATCGCCAAATGGCTGCCATAGCAAATCACTTATTATCGTCGCCGATGTAGGTTCCTACCTTCTCGCCCATAATAGCGCGGCGTAAGGCTCCCTCTTCCCAGAAATTTAGCACAATAAGCGGCATCCCATTGTCCATGCACATGGTGATAGCAGTCATATCCATCACTTTTACGCGATAGTCAATGGCTTCACCATAGGTGATATGCTCAAATTTTTTGGCGTTGGGGTTTTTCTTAGGATCGTCGTCATATACACCGTCTACTTTGGTGGCCTTGATGATGATGTCGGCCTTAATTTCGCGGGCACGTAAGGCGGCGGCGCTGTCGGTGGTGAAGAACGGATTGCCTGTGCCACCTGCAAAAATAACGACACGCCCTTTTTCGAGGTGACGCACAGCCCGCAGGCGGATATATGGCTCGGCAACCTGATCCATCTGAACGGCGGTTTGTACGCGAGCCGGAATGCCAGCCCGTTCTAGGGCATCACGCAGGCCCAAGCCATTAATGACGGTGGCGATCATGCCCATGTGGTCGGCGGTTACGTTGTCCATGCCATGCGCTACACCAATGTTGCCACGCCACAAATTGCCCGCCCCAATAACAATGGCAATTTGTACGCCCAACGCATAAATATCGCGGATAGCGGAAGCGATAAAATCAAGTTGATGCGGATCAATGCCGCCCTCGTTGGGGCCGGCCAAGGCCTCGCCGCTTAATTTAATGACAACCCGTTTAAATGCTGCTGTTTCCATCTCAATACTCCCTAAAAATTCCTAAAAAAAAGGGACTAGGAAAGCTCCTAATCCCTTTTTCAATATCATGTCAAACCGAACCTAGTCTTCACTTGCGGCTGATGCGTCGTCTTCGCTGTCACCAAGCTCGAAACGCGCAAAACGACGAACAACGACGTTTTCGCCAGTGGCGGCCACCACTTCTTTCCGCAGTTCTTCAATGGTCTTAGAATCGTCTTTAAGAAATGGCTGCTCTAGCAACACAATTTCTTCAAAGAATTTGTCCATACGGCCTTCTACGATCTTATCGGCGACATGTTCGGGCTTGCCTTCTTCCAATACGCGGTTGCGTTGAATCTCGCGCTCGGCAGCCAGCAATTCGGCAGGAACCTCATCGCGGGTTACATACTTGGGGGCCAAGTTGGCAATGTGTAGCGCTAAATCACGCGAAAATTGTTGAAAAGCATCAGTATTGGCTACAAAGTCGGTTTCGCAGTTCACTTCAACAATCACAGCAATGCGGCCATTGAAATGTTGATAGGTCTGGATGATACCCTCTTTGGCCACCCGCGAAGCCTTCTTGTCGGCTTTGGCAAGGCCTTTCTCGCGCAGGAACTTGGCGGCAGCATCCATGTCGCCACTAAATTGCTCTAGGGCTTTTTTGCAATCTAGGGGGCCAACGCCAGTACGCTCGCGCAGTTCTTTTATCATTTGTGCGGTAATTTCTGCCACTGGTTTCTTGTTCTCCTTTAGGGTCAACTTAGCGGTTTAGTAAGTGAAAGCTATTTCTCGTCGGTATCAAACTCAAAGTCATCGTCGAAGTCATCCAACTCTGGAATTTTAGCCAGTGTCGAGGGCGACAACAAATCATCATCATCCCCAATAAAGGCTTCTTCAAAGCTGACTTCCTCGCTGCTATCGCTATAAGCCTTCCGCATGGCAAAGCCCTCTAGGACTGCGTCGCTGATCATCGCCGTCAAAAGTTTAATGGCCCGAATAGCGTCATCGTTGGCCGGGATCACATAATCAATGGGATCAGGGTCAGAATTGGTGTCGCACAAGGCAATGATCGGAATGTTAAGAATGTTGGCCTCTTTGACGGCGGTTTGTTCGCGGCGGGTATCTATTAAAAAAATAAAGCCCGGCAAACGTTTCATAGTACGCAAGCCGCCCAAGCGGAAGTTCAAGCGCTCGATCTTGCGCTCGATCAATAGGCGTTCTTTCTTGGTCAGGCGGTCCAAATCGCCACTTTCGCGCCGACGCTCTAGGCGCTCTAGGGTGTCTAGGCGTTGGCGAATGGTCGTCCAGTTGGTTAGTGTGCCACCCAGCCAGCGTTGCTC
>CAZLPC010000427.1:0-3167 GCA_964561305.1 uncultured Anaerolineae bacterium | reverse complement strand
CTTCGGTTACGCTGCCCACCATCCGATAGGCAATCGCGAACAAATAGCGCCGCAGTGCTTCAAACTGTTCCATTTTAAACCCGTCCAGCGAAAAATCCTCCGTTGTTCGTCCGTTCTATACCTGTAGACGAGTGTACGCCCATTTTTGTGACAGGGTGTGCGATGCTTGGTTATCTAGTCCATGTTTTGAAGGTGTACATGACCCGCGCCCCGCGAACAAATCTGCTCGGTTCTAATCAACTGCTCCGCAGAACACCGATGCTCCGCTGGGTGCTAACGTTTTCATAACAATATCTATACAAACCAGATTTGGTGTTTTGGGCTGACGCACAGACACAGCCCGTATTCAAGAACCGCATGGCCACACTGTTATAGGGTCGACCACGCAGGGATTGCCCATGTTTTTCTATGAAAATGTGAACTACGGATTATTCGTTTGCCATTGAACTAAATCGCTCTTAAACTGTAATTTACACAATTTAGCCGCTTCCAAACCATGTCCTTTGAAGGTTATTTGAGATTAACTGAGTGAAATGAGTATTTATGAGCCACCGTGTTCACAAAGCAAATCCGCCAGTTTTAGCAAATCAAGTAATGAATCCTGCCGACTCAAACAGTGATTCAGTCACGCAAGCGTCGCCCCGAAATAGCGCCCATCAATTGACCCGCGCTGGCACACTTGAGCTAATCCAACAGTATGGCAATCAGCGCGTCAGTCGGATGATCCAACGACAACGCGGCATTTCCACAATCCAACGGTGGGAAAACGAAGCGGATCAAGTATGCAGCCCCGATAAACCTGTTGATGGTAATTTACTGGCTTTCACCGAACTCTTTAACGAGAAGTTCCGCCGTATTCTCCACATCTTTGAATCGGCCAAGAAAAAAGCACCCGTTTCTTGCAGTACCGATGCAACAAACCCCGAGGCCCTAGAACCCGAAACACTTGAATGGCTGTTTACCAAAAATCAGCGTACGAAAATTATGGATTTTCTGGTCAATAACAGTATTCCAGAACGCCTATTTAACGGTGATGAGGTCGGTAATGCGACGGTCGGACAACGGTCGCTGATGGCCGCCCACATTTTGGCAGTTGGCACGTATATGCCGGGATCATTTGAACAGCGTGTCCATGCGCGATTTTGCGGACACTGGGCGCACATCGTTTGGCACTATGCGGGCATTACGCCCGGTGGCGGCAGCGGCCCAGCCAACAAATCAACAGGGATCATGGGGAACTTTGACCATGCTGGCAATATCGTGTTGGGATCAAACGCGGCTGAGTATGAAGGCGTGTATCGCGGCGACCGCACTAAAGTTTCCGAACTACCCGAAGTAGAAGGTGGCGAGGAAGGCTATGGTCCCTTGCACGGCAACCACGCCGCACATGCACATGAAAAAAGCTTCCGCGAGCAGGCTGCACCTATTAGTATCTTAGGGTCTTTGAAAGCTGGCGATTGGCTGTATGTATACAACGCCAACCGTAGCGGGACCCATAGTGTCATCTTTTCGCGATACGTGTCTGGCCCAAAAGACGTTGCGCTAGGATCAACCGGTAAAAAGGTCACCTTCTACGAGATTGAAGTCTTCGATCAACCCGACAAAAAACCGGGTGGCCGCATGACTTCAATCAATATTGGTACACAATACTATGCCGCCGAAAGCGTAGTACCTGTCACCAATGTAACACGAATGGACGAGAATGCACGCCCAGCCGAGACGGTAGAGGAACTATTGCCTTATCTAATCTTGGGTGAAGATGGCAGCAAAAACAAAAAGCTACTTGCGATGGAAAAGAGCAATCTTGCGTTTCTAGAAACCATCGCCAAAAAGAATCCCGGTATGGTCGTTAATGTCACAAACGTATTAAGCCATTTGCAGAAGCTCAATAACGATTTGCTGCAAACAATCGAGCATCGGATGACTGCCCGTCAAAAAGATCTGATGGTCGCTGCAAATAACCGCACCGAAGTTGAGGTCTTGGTAATGCTGAACCAACGCTTGCAAGAGTTAGCCCATAACGTCGAACTCTATCAACGCAATATGAAAAGCGAGTTTAGTGAAAACCTTGACGAAAAACATAAGAAAATTCATGAAGCTACCCAACCCCATATTGACCGCATTGAAGGCGAATTGGCCGAGATGACGGCGCAAGAACAAGACGTTAAGGCTCAACTAGATGCGCTACAATCCCAATACGAAGCACTCAATGTATATTCCAGATTAAAGGCCCTGCGTGAACATCGCAAGATATTACAAGCATTGCCAAAGAACGATCCCGACCGCGTTCATTTGCTGAGTGATAATTTGAAGCAAATTGAGGACCTTAAAACAATCAAGAATAGCAAAGAGAATAAAGACGCGCTAAAAGCCATTAAAAATGAGCTTCGAGCAGTTCGTAAACAACTTCCCAATAGTTGGAAACGCCAAAAACTAGAGAAAGAATTGAAGAAATATATCAGAGAGATGCCATATGGGTTGGTACATCCGGGTAGTCTCAATAAAGAAGCATTGCAATACAAACATCGCAAAGAATCAAAGACCTATATGCCAGTAAACGGCCGACTAGATTACCTCTTTACCCCCGATGATATAAAACCGTTTTTGGAGCCACGCCCTGAAGGAGCTAGCACCACCTCAGAATAAAATCATCCTCACGCGGAGAGTCACTTATCGGCATAATTTGTTATGCTGTGGGTAACTCTCCATGTCATCATCAAAGGGTGCAACAAGCGATGTTTAATGCACCATTAAACATCCTGTGGGCACAATATCTCATACGCATTTTGCACCCCACCCCGCCCTGCCGACCACCATTCAAATGGCCGCTGCTATGGGTTAAAACCCCAATGTTTCACACGCTATAAGCATGTGGCCGCTATTGTTGCTGCCAAGTGCGCTGCCAATCCTGCGCCGTAGGGCAATGGTGGGGCAATTTTTATGAATTGGCGACAAATTTAACCTAGAACTATCATAGAATGTAAAGATAAAGAAGCGGGATCGGACGAATGAGCAACTACAACAATGGATTTACTCCCCTCCCCGATGCCGCCTAAAACCTAAAAACCAGAAGCGAAAGGACGCTTTATCTACCATGCCTACTTTATTATTTATCCGAAAACACAGCCGTTTTGGGGTATTGGCGCTGCTGTTGTTGGCGCTGGGGG
>CAZLPC010000426.1:0-3175 GCA_964561305.1 uncultured Anaerolineae bacterium | reverse complement strand
CCTCGGCCAATAGCCCGCGCAGCCGCACCAGCGATGCTTGCAAATTGTCATTAAGCGTCATGGGCATACGGTTTAAGAACAGTTGCCAGTCAGTGGATGGATGGTCGCTCATAGCTACTTCTTTAAGGATTGGTGGACTTGGGCGGGTTTAGGGTGTGGTTTCTGCTAGCCACACCAAAGCGGCGGCATTGTCCCGAAACTCACGAATCTGAAATTTTGGCAACGACCGCCCCATGTCGCGCAAAATAAATTGGCGCAACACCACGATTAAGGGGTTGGCGCGGTTAAAGATGATGGCGACACGTCCACTTAGGTCAGAAAACGAGCGAATGGACTCGGTTCCGACATGGCGGGCATAGGGGCTGAGGGTGATGCTCTCGGCCTGATAGAGCAGCAAATAGGGCTGGCCCTTGGCGCGACAACGCTGGGCATGAAGGCGGGCTTGCTCCCAAAAGCTATCTACGGCTTCGCGGGTCATTGAAATACCACGCATGGCCAAAATAGTGTTATCGTGATGCAAAAATACTTCTAGGCCGGCGGGCATGGCTTCAATTTTAATCGGTGTTTGGTCGGGCTGAGTCATTATGATTATAAATTACTTTCCTCCCCTAATTTGTATTGCTAGACCATATCATATACAGCTATGGCGCGTTTTGCAACATTTATTGTTGGCTGATCCATGCCAGCGCATCGGACTCGGTGCTGCATTCGGTAAAGACGACATGCGGCAGGTGGTGGGCCATGTCGCGGCTCATAAACTGCTTCATCACTAACATAAGCGGATTGCGTCGGTTGAAAACAAGCGCAATATGGCCCGTCATATCGCCATAGCGCTGAATATAGTGTTCACCGACCTCGCGGGCATAGGGGCTGATGGTTGCGTTTTCGACCATGTAGATCATTTTTAGGCACTGTAAATGATGGCGGCAGTGTTGCACATAGCGATCGCTTTGGGCCCAGATTGCGTCGGTGGCAGCACGACTGAGTTGTGAAATACGAATGAGGCAAATTTGATCGTTGTCGAGCCACAAAACCTCAAGTCCGGCGGGCAATCCGTCTACTATAACAGCCTGTTGAAGCAGATTATTCATGTTGCTCGTTTTCCTTATCGGTGTGGGGTATGTCGTTAAACGTTTAACGATAATTGCATGAGAATGTTAGTGCATTGATAATACTAAAATTTATTTTACCACGCTTTCAAAAATATCTTATCCGTCCAAAGATGGGGTTCTATCCTAGTCATTCGGCTAGGGCATGGCCCAACAATTGCACAAGGAAATAGCGTGCGACTGTTTGTTGGCGGAAAGGAGGGTTATGTGGACAGTTGTCCTACCCATTGCCGCCGCCACGCCGATGATCGCCCACTGGTGCGCGGACAAGGCATCAGGAATCCGGTATCTTATTTGGCATTGGACAACCGACGTTGCAGTGCTCAGTCGGGTAATGCGCGATATTTCTGGATGCATGAAGTGATGCAAACTATTTTCAACAATAGAATACAGTGGAGACCGTAATTAAAATGCGATGGATAAATGCAATAATCTTTGTCGGGCTCTTAGGATGCTTTTTCCCCATGTCCGTTCACCAGGCTAAAGGACAGTCTCTACCTGTCATAGCAAATTTAGAGTGGCAAGAAGATAATTCGCTCATAGCGATCGGCTACCACGATGGAACAATAGAGATCTTGGATCTAAACCAAGGCACTACGACGGCCTTTAGCGTGACAGAACAGTTTTTAACCGACATCAAGCTGAGCACGGATGGTTCGAAAGTTGCAGTAGGGACAGCTGATGGCCTAGTGCAAGTATGGGAGATCCTTCCTACACCAGTAATGCTCTTTTCGGCCGATATTACCGTATCAGATGCTCCAGTCTCTGCGTTAGCATGGGTAAATGATGATATGAATCTCTTTGTGACCGTCTACGCTTCCGCTGAGGGCTTTGATTATGTCGTCATCGACAGCAATAATGGTATAGAACTTCAAAAGGTGGATTGGCTTAGTCCTATAAGTAGCCTAGCATCCTCACCAGACAATCAATACTTCGCTGCAATCGGAACACTAGGTCAAATCTACATCTTCAACAATCGGACATTTGAGCTTGTATTTAGCTATGCTCTGCCATCTACTAGCGATATTTACCTAAATCATGTGGGATGGCACAGTAATGGACAGGAGTTGATTGCAGGTGATGGACGCAATCAAGTATTTCGTTGGTTAATCACAAATGAGTCGTTCACGCTCGTCTCTGAATATCAAATGCGGTCTGTTTATTCTGACAATCGTAATCGGGGCAGTACAAATGTCCCAGCGGTTTGGTTTATTGAAGCGTCTAATGAAATCGGCGCAATTCGAGAGGATGGTCTGTACACAATTTGGGATGCAACGAGTGGTGAAATCACTGCTGAATTCAACCTACCAGCTCCGGTGTTTGAGGCACACGCAAATACGGACGGCAGCCAATTTGTAGTAGTAAATGGTGACGCGGTGCTTTTCAGCGATACACGGATGCTCTCCATTCCTGCTCTCGTTGTCGACGACAGTAATCTTGCACCCATCAATGAGGCAGGACAAACAACAACAACCTATACGATACGCCCTACTGTCGCTCCCGAAAACGGTAGCATTGTTATCGATCTCACGACGAACGGTGCTTGTACCGTTACGCCATCCCAACTAACGCTTTTTGACATGTCGGTGACAACCGTGCAGGTACAAGCTACCAACGATGCTGGCGAACAAGGAGCTCCGTATACATGTGTCATCAACAACGTCGTGAATGCTGACTTGTCTGATGCAGCATTTCATGGAATCAACCAAACCGTGGTGGTGACCGTTTTTGATGATGATCTGGTTGATACTAGTGTATCTGCCCCAACGAATGTCACTGCCCAACTCAACATTAACAATCAATCTGAAATTGCATGGAACGACGTTACCACTGATATAGACGGCTATCGTGTAGAGCGCCGCGTAAATGAAGATTTCTTCGTCGAGTATGGAGAAGTGGATACGGGCATATACGCCTTTACGGATGCCATGCTAAACTGCGGCTTCACCTACACCTATCGTGTCCGTGCGAAGCGTGGCGGCTTTCTATCGCTCCCATCTAATGAGGTCAGCGTGATTGTGGCGTGCAATCCGCCCAGCACCAGCACATACACGGCGGGCAGTCTT
>CAZLPC010000425.1:1121-3176 GCA_964561305.1 uncultured Anaerolineae bacterium | reverse complement strand
CCCCCGTAGTGGTGGTGTGTGCCGGCGCAAAATCCATCCTCGACTTGCCGCGCACGCTTGAATGGCTAGAGACCTATGGCGTACCTGTAATTGGGTATGGCACATCTGAATTTCCGGCATTTTATACGCCAACCAGCGGCCTACAAACCCCTCACCGCGCCGATGATGCCACACAGGCCGCTGCAATTATCCGTAACCAGTGGAATTTTGGCCTCGCCAGTGGGATCTTGGTGGCCAATCCTGTACCAGATATTGACGCGTTATCGGCTTATGAAGTGGATCGCTACATTCAGAAAGCCCTAAATGAAGCCGACATGCAAGGCATTGTTGGCAAAGCCACCACGCCCTTCTTACTGGCGCGGTTGGCCGAAATTTCGGAAGGCAAAACGGTGCAAACCAATTTGGCGCTGCTTAAAAACAATGCTGCCATCGCGGCCCAAATTGCGGTGGCGCTTAGGGTATGACACTAAACAAAACGCTATCTACTGGCGTGGTGCTATCGCCGATGAAAAGCTGCAACTCATAATCACCGACTATGTAGCCGCCTTGTTGGCCAACAAAAAAGAATGTTTCGCCATCGCCAGCAGGGCCCCACAACAAGGCCCGCTCTGCGATGCGCTCGTCATCACGTAGCAATTGCCAGCGCCACAAAACCCCTGTCGCCATCTCTTGATAATTCACAAAAAAATAGATGCGCCGAATCCCCACGCTAAATTCTGAGCTAGGGGTAAGCGGTTCGCCGTTGTCTATACCGTCGGCCACGGCCTCAATATTCAATAATGCGGCGGGGTCGGGGGTTGCACGCGGCGTAATATTGATGGCACTAAATGGCAAGGTAGGGAGTGGGGTATTGGACGGTGTGGATGTGGGGGTATTGGGTGTAGGGGTGGGGGTATTGCTGGCAGTTTGGGTGAAAGTTGGCGATTGGGTTGGGCTAGGGGTGCGGGTCGGAGTTTGGGTATGTGTAGCCGATGGCTGGCGTGTGTTGCTGGGGCGCGTGGTGGGGGTATTGCTGGCGGTTTGGGTGAAAGTTGGCGATGTTGTAGGGCTATTGAGGGCCACACTGACTGCCGTTTCTAGAAGCTCATCGGTTGCAATTTCAGTCGCCAATGATGTGGCTTCTTCTGTAGCGGTGCTGGTGGGTGTAGCCGATGGGCTATCGGTTTCGGTGGGTGTTGATGTAAAAGCAACGGTCTCGGTAGGTGCATCGGTAGGCGTTGGTGTCACAGCGATGGTCTCTGTAGGCGCATCCGTGGGTGTGGGCGTATCTGACACAGTTATATCAACATTAGCAGCAGATTCTTGGGTGGCGGGGGTATCGGTGTCTTCAATGGCATTAAAGATGAAGGTGGCAATACAAAACCCCAAGCTCAGGCTTAAAAATAGCATCGAGAAGATCAACATCCTAAAGCCGCGCTGTCCGGCCTGCCGCCGATGGATCCAATAGCGTGCGCCGCGGCTACGTCGAAACATCCGCAAGGCCAATAAAAACAAAATGAAGCCGATCCCGAAAATACTTGCGGTTAGCAGGGGTAAGCGTTCGGTTAATTCGTCTAGTGTTATCATCTAGTCCTTGCTCAATTTCAGTCTTGCCAACAACATCAAAACTCTCTATACTGTAAATTATTATGCAATGGGGTGTTAGCTCAGTTGGCCAGAGCGCTTCGTTGACATCGAAGAGGTCAGAGGTTCAAGTCCTCTACATCCCACAACAGTAACAGCCACCTTAATTTGAGGTGGCTGATGTGTTTTTATGCCCCTTAATCAAATGGCGGACACTCCTCAAATTCTCCTACAACCCGTGCGGCAACCCACCCGCTTATTTGCTCTCCGCTGCGATTAATTTCAATAAAATACCACAACTGACCCGCCGTATCGCGGTCTTGTTCATAGACATCGCCACGCTCATTCGGGAATAATGAATTGACGACAGCTGCTCGTTCGGACGGGTTCTCGCGAATATTCACGCCACCCACTGATGATGTGAAAATTTGACAGATATAAAGGCGCGGCGTAGCGGTGGCCGTTGGCGTGTTAGTGCGGGTCGCGGTGGGG
>CAZLPC010000425.1:0-1111 GCA_964561305.1 uncultured Anaerolineae bacterium | reverse complement strand
TGCTGGTGGGTGGACGATTGGTGGCGGTTTGGGTGGCAAAATATTGGTCGGTTTGCACCGCAAGAGCAGTTGATGCAGCCGAAGTTTGGGCCGCAGCCTGAGTACGCACCGCCGCCGTGCTAGTGGCTTGGCCCAAGAAAGCATCGCGTGTAGCCGTAAGATCAATAGCGCGTTGTTCGGTGGCGCGTTCGTTGGCAAAGTTGATCTCTTCTTGGGTAGCGGTGTTGATTGCATTTAGGGTTTGGGCAGTGCTGGTCTCGAAAGCACGCTGGGTAGCCGTTTGTTGATCGGGCGGCAACGGCGTGTTGGTGGGGGTGCTGGTGGGTGTGGCTGTTGGCGTATCAGTGGGCGTTGGCGTTGGCGATGCTGTAGCGGTGGGCGTAGCCGTCGCTGTGGCGGTTGGTGTTACAGTAGCTGAACTGGTGGGTGTAGCCGACGGCGCAATTACGCCCAAAATGGGTGTCCGATTAATATACCCAATGGCTGCCACAATCATCAAAATGATGATTCCCGCCGCCCCCCAATTCAATAGCCGTCGTTGGCTCATGGCCCGCACTTCGTTTTCGAGGCGCAAAATTTCGGTGCGCCGCCCCAACACCCGAAATGGCTCTTCTTTACAAATAGCCAGCCAGCGAGTTGCACCATCAATATCGCGCCGATCCAGCGCTAATTCAACGCGCTCAATATGTCGGCCCAGTAGCTCGCCCACTAAATTTTGATAGCGTTGATCTTGGGCAAAGTGACGCAAGCCTGAGAGCATTTGGCGGGCTTGGGCTAGCTCGTTGTCGAAATTTTGGGCAATCAGGCCCGATGCGCGTTCGATGAGTTGGCGGCCTTCACGCAATTCGGTTGTCAGCTGTTCAGATTGGCGTTTGCCCGTTAAAGCCGCGCTATCTGTTGGATCAAGCTGCACGGCCATGCTAAATAAGTCGCGGCTTTCTTCGGCCAGCCGATACTTATCCTCCAGCGATGAAACGCCATCTAGGCGCGACATGGCTGCTTGGCCTTGTTCTATAAGTTGTGCTTTGACATTGTGCAGATGAGCGTTGGTGTCGCCGACCATTTGTTGCAGGCGCGGGCTACCGGGCAAAATTTGGCGCAAGCTAGACAG
>CAZLPC010000424.1:0-3185 GCA_964561305.1 uncultured Anaerolineae bacterium | reverse complement strand
CAAAGACCCCCGGCTGGGCTGCAAATAAGTCTGCGATTGCTGTCACATAAGCAGGAGCATCTTGGGGACCGACGGGGCCCAACGATAAATAATCAATCCCTACTGCTTGACACAGCCCAAAAAGACGCTGGCCTTGGTGGGCAAGTTGATCGGGCCCCCCAACCCATTGTGGAAAGGGTTGGCTGGCAAAGCGGCGTGTTTGCACACTATCTTCACCAAAGGTGGGAGTAGCGGCGTGCAAAAAAGCCGCAGCTTGTTGCAAAGTGGCTTCTGCCGTAGCCACCGAAAGATTGTCGAAGTAGGTGATTGAACGAATTTTAGGCATTCTCACTCCGTTGCTATAAGAGGCAGCCACGCCACCGACCGAAAGGCCGCATCCAGATGGAAAGTCGAGTGATTAGATGCATCGCGCACCACGCGCTCTAGCTCGATATTAACGTTTTGGGACACATCATACAAATTGAGTGTCGAGTAGCCGGCCTCTAGGCCGCCCCCAATCCACGCCACAAAGCGCCCATCGGGCGATACACTGGTGCGCTGGCCGGTGTCACCAAAAAAGAAGCCATAGTTTTGACTGTCGCCGGGATCAACCGTACCAGTAATAGGCCGCACCGATCCATCAGGGTTTAGCAGCAACAGCTCGGCCAAACGCTGATTAATGTCGCAATCTTGAAAATACCACCGTTCAAAGACAATTGTTCCATCAGAAAATTGGACAGGGTTATTGAGGAACAATGTATCCGTCGCCGTATAGAGTGTCTCTGCTGTTCCATCAGCCGACAAACGATTGAGCGCCCAATCGGCACAAAACTGGGGTATGTTTTGCCCCGTGTTGTTTATCGCTTCTGAGGTTTGAACCGGAACCAGTAACTCTTGCTCTAATCCATCCGCATTACCCGTTCCGACTGGCAGCACCCCATTCAACAATAGCGATAGTTCGGCAAGGAACACTGGATTCGCAGCCGGATTAACAATATTGCCTACGCCCAAGCCTTCAACCAATTCAATTACAGCCTCATCAACGACGGTTGTTTCTTGGGTAACAGGATTATAAATACTTAGCCCTTGAATAGGTGGCGATGCTGGCAGAATAAAACTGGTTTGCGGCACATCTAGCGTCACTTTTAACAAGGTATTATCGCTTAACCATATCGCGCTTTCAGCAGGAAAACTAGCGATCTTATAGCGTTCTCCGCTGCCATCAGTGCGTACAATGATGAAGCCATCGGGCGGATTGGACACCAGCGCCCATTCTCCATTGGGCGATAGGCCGTTCAAAAAGGCATATTGCCCCGAAACACGCATCAATGACTGCGGTTGATAGGTGGCTAAATCTACGCTGAAGTAGCTATAGCGTCCTGTGCCTGCGGCATACATAATGCGATCTTCTAAAATATTGATGGTCGCTGGCGCAACATTTTCACCAAAAGTAATGGGAGCAGTCACAAAATCTTGAATTTCTATCGCTCCGCCGCGTGTGTATACAAGCCGCTGGCCCGCTAAATCAAGTTCAGCCTCGGTCAATGCAACCGACTCAACAGCTATATTGGTTGTGCCAGACGTATTATCGCGCTCGCTACGCACACCACTCACAGCATTATCATCGTCATCGCCACCACATGCAGCAATCACAAGCATCAGCAACAATACACTACAGCAACGTAACCATAGTTTTAGTCCCCAAAAATCACTCATCCCCAACTCCTTGCTTATTCACGGTAGAATGTAGACGTACTATCTAAAGAACATTTTTTAATCTTAAAAGTTCAGGACAGATTTAACCATGCCATCCACGCAGACACCAATGATTGGGGCCTTACGCGCTCAGTTTCCATCACTGCATCACGATATTGATGGTCAACTGCCCATTTATTTCGACAACCCAGCCGGCACACAAGTGCCGCAGCGTGTGATTGATGCCACTACTGACTATTATTTGAATATGAATGCCAATGTAGGCGGTGCATTTTTGACCAGCCAGCGCACCGATGCCATGATCGCCGCCACGCGCCAAATCGTCGCCGATTTTTTAAATGCACCCAGCCCTGATGAAATTGTGTTTGGCCCCAACATGACCACGCTATGCTTTAGCTTGTCGCGGGCCATTGGCAAAACACTGCCCGCCGATGCCGAAATTGTGTTAACACGCATGGATCACGATGCCAATATTACCCCATGGCAAGCACTAGCCGATGATTTAGGGCTGACTGTAAAATGGGTAGAGTTGCATAAAGAAGATGCCACCCTAGACATGGCTTCGTTTGAGGCGGCGCTTTCTGAAAAAACAAAAATTGTGGCCACCATTCATGCCGCTAACTCAGTTGGCACGATTAACCCCATGCAGCAAATTGCCGAGATGAGCCATGCAGTGGGCGCGTGGCATATCGTGGATGCGGTGCAAAGCGCGCCCCACATTCCCATTGATGTACAAGCCATTGGCTGTGACTTTTTGCTGTGCAGCGCCTATAAGTTCTTTGGCCCTCATATAGGTGTGCTGTGGGGACGTTATAATCTGCTGGCCGAGCTACCCGCTTATAAAGTGCGCCCTGCTAAAGATGTGCCGCCGCATCGTTGGGAAACTGGTACACAAAGTTTTGAGACCATTATCGGCGTGCACGAGGCCTTGGCCTATTTGGCACAAATCGGCGAACAATATGGCCAACTTTATGCCAATCACTATCCACAATTTTCAGGCCGCCGTGCCCACTTCAAAACCGGCATGAGCACCCTTGCAGCCTATGAACGTGAATTGGTAGCTGATCTTATTGGGGCATTGCAAGGCATCAACGGTGTGGAAATTGCGGGGATTACTGATGTGGCGCGGTTGGATTGGCGTGTGCCCACAGTAGCCTTCACGCTGGCCAACCATACGCCCAAAGCCATCGTCGAGCATCTGGCCCAACACTATATCTATGCGTGGAGTGGCAACTACTATGCACTAGAGATTATGGGGCAACTGGGCCACGCCCAACATGGCATGGTGCGCGTTGGACTAGCGCACTATAACACCCACACCGAAATCGAGCGCTTCGCAGAAGTATTGGGCATATTAGCGGACTAATGATGTTAAAGACAGCAAGCCGTCAAGATGATGATCTTAGACGGCTGTCGCTTCGGCAACAGATGGTGTCGTTGTTTCGGTGATGGTAGGCTCAGTAGCTGTTTGACGCACAGTAAGGCGACAG
>CAZLPC010000423.1:0-3186 GCA_964561305.1 uncultured Anaerolineae bacterium | reverse complement strand
CACACCACACCCCATTATTGCCAGCTTATGCAGGCGGTGGTATGCTTGCAAACCGATGAGCAGCCTTATACTTTTTTTGAGGAGACAATTGGCGATGAAAAAACAACCTAAATGGCGTTTGATCTTATTGGTATTGGCGCTGTGGCTGTTGCCGGTGGGCTTGGGCGCATGTGGCGAGCCAGAAATTACGGGCGTGGGTGCAGAACATAGCGATGACATTGGCGAAGACAGCACTCACACCGAAACGGACGAAAACAGCGCAACTGACGATGCCAGCACACCTGATGATGCCAGTGAAACCGATGAACCTAGTGCAACCGATGATGCCGATGATGACAGCGCAACCGACGAAAACAGCGAAGAATAGGGCGCGGGCCAACCGATGTTGTTGGATCGCGGGGGCCAATGCGTGGTGCATTGGCCCATTCATTAGTAAATTGCACGAAGCGGGCGGCACACGTGCCGCACCCTACAAACCGCATAGCCGCGCCATTCTGGAGGGGAAGGATACATCCTGCCCGCCGAAAACCCGCGTATAATTTACCCGTTAACTGTGAGACGGGGCAATTAGCGGTTAAAAATCAATTGCAAATTGACCATGCTTATAAATCAATTCGCCATCTAAATACATTTCGCTGTGGGCCATGTCGTGTACCATGTCCCAATGCACCGCGCTCATGTTTTGGCCGAGGCTTTCGGGGATAGAGCGCCCAATCGCCATGTGAATGGTGCCGCCGATCTTTTCGTCAAACAGCGTGTTGCCCGTCACATGCTTAATGCCGAAGTTTGTGCCAATGGCAAACTCACCAATACGGCGGGCCCCTTCGTCCATATCCAATTGGCTGAAAAGCCAGTCTTTGCCCTTTTCGGCAGTGGCTTCTACAATTTTGCCGTCTTCATAGCGGAAGCGCACGCCCGTCACCTCGCGCCCACCATAAACCGTCCGCATATTGAAGTTGACATAGCCATTCACCGAGTCTTCGACCGGGCCCGTAAAAATTTCGCCATCCGGAAAGTTTAGTTTGCCGTCACAATTCACCCACAAACGCCCATCTAGGCGCATCTTCAGGTCAATATCGGGGCCGATGACGTGAAGCTCGTTCTTACCATTCAGATAGTCCACCAGCCGCGCTTGCCGATTGTGAACATTCTGCCAAAACGCTACCGGATCGGGCTGATCGAAGCCGCACGCCTCATACACAAACTTGGTATAATTAAACAAGCTGGTCTCGGCCTCTTGGGCCATTGCATGGGTCGGAAAGGGCATCAGCACCCAACTAAGCTCACCAGTGGCCATACGCTCGAAAAAACGCTCGAACAAATGACGGTTGGCGTTTTGGGACATGGCCACGCGCTCTGGGGAATGGGCAGTGCCCGCTTTGGGGTTCACCTCGGCCAAAATGTTATAGAGTTTGTTGGCTTGGTTCATCACAAATTCACTAATGGGGTTAACAAAGGTCAGTTGTTCTTCGGTTGCCAGCTCAAAAAAGACATCTTGCAAGCCCGGCAAGCTGGTCAAAACCACCGGATGCCCACCCTTCCGCAAAATCGCCTCATACAATGCCCGCGCCAGTGGCTCGGCGAGTGTATTCGATTGCACCACGACAATGTCGCCGGGCTGGATAGGTTGTGAATAGGTGGTGATAACGTGCGCCATCTTGGTGCTAAAATCTTCGTACATGGGGGTTTTGTCGCTTTCTATAACACAATGAACAGAACACTGCTAAGGAATGTTGTCTATATCTGACTCAAAGGAGAATACGGTTCGTAGCTGCGTTTGGTTTTAAATGAATTCTAGCGCATCAATTGTAAATTGCCCAACAACCGCCACATTGCGCAAACAACTGCATCCCCCTGCCCCTATTTTTTGCATCATGATGCGCTTTGCGCCATGTCGGTGTGGCGCTGTGGTCAGTGTGGGCCGCGCCTGCTATAATATATGCCATATTAAACCGAACTTACAACCGAACTGCGAGAGAAGACCATGACAGCCAGAAAGCGCGTTGTTGTGACAGGGATGGGCGTTTTTAGCCCCATCGGTAACTCCCCGCAAGCCGTCTGGGAAAGCGCCAAATCCGGAACCAGCGGCATTGACCTCCTGTGCACCATAGACACCTCAGAATTGGTGAATCACATTGGCGGCGAAGTGAAAAACTTTGACCCCGCCCAATACATGGAAGCCCGCGAAGCCAAGCGCACCGAGCGCTATGCTCAGTTTGTGATTGCGGCGGCCAAGTGCGCCCTTGACGATAGCGGCTTGATGATTACTGAAGAAAATGCGTGGGATATTGGGGTGTTGGTGGGCACAGGTATCGGGCCGGTGGCGGCCATCCGCGATGTCCTCGACGAGTATCGCACGGGGGGGCAACGCAACGTTAAACCCCTTAGTGTGCTGCAAACCCTGTCTGATGGGGGCGCGGCCAAAGTCAACATTCGGCATGGCTTGTTGGGGCCCTCGGCGGCGGTGATCAGTGCGTGCGCGGCGGGCAATAACGCCATCGGCGATGCCGCCGACATGATCCGCAATGGGCGCGTAAAAGTCATGATTGCAGGTGGGGCCGAAGCGGCACTGATTCACATGGTTATTTCGGGTTTTAATAACATGAAAACCCTAACCCATAATGAAACCGACCCCACCAAGGCCTCGCGCCCGTTTTCGGCCTCGCGGGATGGCTTTGTGCCGGCCGAAGGCGCGGGCTTGCTGGTACTCGAAGACTTGGATTTTGCCCTTGCACGCGGCGCACGCATTTATGCCGAAGTGACTGGCTATGGCAACACCAGCGATGCCTTTCATGTCACCGCGCCCAAAGACGACGGCCTTGTGGCCGCCCGCGCCATGACCAACGCCCTCAACGATGCGGGCCTTGCCCCCACCGACATTGACTATATAAACGCCCACGGCACCAGCACCGCGCTTAATGATCGCGCCGAAACACTGGCCATCAAACGCGCCTTCGCCGACCATGCCTATCGCGTGCCAATCAGTTCTACCAAGTCCATCACGGGCCATGCCTTGGGCGGCACACCCGGCATCGAAGCCGTGATCAGCATTATGGCGCTAGAAGCGGGCTACATTCCGCCTACCATTAACCTCAACGACCCCGACCCCGAATGCGACCTAGACTATGTGCCAAACGTGGGCCGCGCGGCCCCCTTGCAACATATTATGAGCAACGCCTTTGGCTT
>CAZLPC010000422.1:2430-3208 GCA_964561305.1 uncultured Anaerolineae bacterium | reverse complement strand
CTGGTTCCCTTTGGCAGCCAGCGCCGCGCAAACCCAAACAAAATACCATATTCAAAATCATCAGGATAAACGGTGCTGGCCGTGATCTTAAAATGCGTGTCGCTCACTTTTTCGCCGATGAAGTCGCCCAAGTCGTCGCCCCGATGTTGCAGATGATAAACATCGTTGATATTCATCAACACAGCCCCAAGCGGCGCGGCTTCCATGTCGGGCGGAACCAGCAAAGACTCTACAGTAGCCAAGCCAATCGCCACTAGATTTGATGAGGCATCGTCGCTTTGTTGCAAATCGTTCAAAATATCTAAAAATTGGCTCAGATCATACCACTTATCGGGATCAATCTCGTCCAGTCCATGTTTTTTGATGATGGGCAAAATAGAATCTTGTTGCAGATTCGCCAAATAAGAGCGCACCGTTTGGCCTATAACTTGAGCGTTGGGGTTACAAGTATATCTACGCATCAATGATCTCCTTATAAATTAGACTTCTTAAGTACCTATATTGCACATCAAAACCGCTGCCTAGCGCCACTTCACCTCATACACCGTAGCGGCATAGCCAGTGTCGCGCCGTTTATTTTCATCGGCATAGGCCACCGAGAACGAGGTATCGGGGGGCAGCCAGCGCCGCGCCATGCCATACACCACCCCATACTCAAAATCATCCGGATATACAGTCGAAGCCGTGCAGCAATAATGGGTGTCGGCGTTTCTGGTGGTGACAATTTTTCCCAGATCGGGGCCCCGATGTTGCAGATGATACAGTTCGTTCCAGCCCA
>CAZLPC010000422.1:0-2420 GCA_964561305.1 uncultured Anaerolineae bacterium | reverse complement strand
CCAGAAGAATATCGGGTAATGGCAGCGTGACCATATTGGGCGGCACAACCATTTTTTCGACAACTGCCAGCCCAATCGCTACCAAATTAATCATAAGTCCCGGTTGGGTCGCCATTTCATTAATGGCATCCAAAAAATGTTGCAACGGATACCAATGGTCGGGATCTATCGTTCGCAAGCCGTGTTTGGCCAAAAGTGGCCGTATAGATTCGCTTTGAACATTCTCGATATAAGATAGGGCACTTTGGCCGCGCACTTCGGCGCTAGGGTGGCAGCTTAGGTGTCGCATGGTGCTATCGTCAGTCTTTGGGCACAAAGCCACAGGTAGATAAACGGTTATGATCATTATACGTCTACTAGCACTAAATAACAAAAAAGACTGTGTTGTTGTGTAACCGTTGGCCCTCCCAAAATTAATACATATCTCATGAATGTGACACAAATCACACCGCCCTAACCCACTGCAAAAAAATTGCCTAGCCCAACCGCAACTTTGAAAATAGCGCTATAATAAAAGTCACTTCAAAACGGTTTTCTTAAGCAGGCACGCCAGCATCATTACATGGCCATATTGTTCTTATGGGGCATGATACAGTCGCGTGCTATGTATATATTTCTATGGTCAGCAAAAAATGAGGATATAGGTTATGGATGTCATCAAATCGCTTTCGATGAATGCTAAGTGGCTGTGGCGTGATCTCTTATGGAATGATATTGCTGTCGAAATCCCCCTACTGGGCGGTACAGTACGCCTCACGACCAACCGCGTACAGCGTGTTGCGGCATGGAACATGTATATTGAGTTAAAAACCCGCATCGCTTTGGTTACGTTGAATAATGATGAAGGCCTTATGCGTGAAGCCCTATCATCATTATATAAGGTGTTTCAAGAGACGCGGAAAATCTTGCGCGAGTATGGGCCGGTGTTGGCGCGGGGACAACGGCCCTTTAGCCCCATTGCAATCACAGTGTTAAACGATCACTTGCGCCCATTTTTAGCCAAATGGCATCCGCTGTTATCCGATTGGGAAGAACAACGCCCCACCGACACCACCCAATATCAACATGAACAAGCATGGGAATATCGCCAAACGTTTCGGGGCGAATTGGCCAAGTTACAAACAGCCTTACTCGACTATGCCGATGCGCTGGCTAAAATTGCTGGCAGCCCCACCAGCCCCGATGCCTCGCTTCCGAAATAGACCAAAACCGCTAAAGGCGCGGAACGCTTGCCATCTCCATAGCTCACGAAAGGCAAAAAAATAAGGCTGGGGTAGAGGGGGGATCCACCAAGCCTTATTAGGTTGCATATTTGCTGGTTAAATGTTGTGTTATCAAAAAAACCGTCAGTATCGCTGTCCAACAACCACGTGTAGAGCGTCTACTACCAATCGCCAACAAAAATGCTGTGTTCGCTTGTAGCTAAAATGATCTGATTTTTAGCTAAATGCTGGTTAAGTTTTATTTTAACAGACAATGAGAGATTTCACACCCCGCTATCTGCCTATGCCATAAGTATGAACGGGCAGCACCTTGGCGGCACGGGCCAACGCATCGGTTAACAACCGATAAAACTGGCCATGATAGGCCATCACATTGGCGTGCAGCGTCAACAGTTGGTGTGTTTCGGCCATAACTGGCCCGTTTTTGGGGTCAAATTGAATGCGCCGCCGCATCAACCCGCGCTTGGCTGTGCCGCTGTGCAGCGCATCGTTTTCGGCCAGTTGCACAATTTGGCGCGGATTTTGCAACAAGGCCTCTGCCAATGTGGTCATGCTGCGCCCGACGGTTGGCGTAACCATCAACGCGGCCCAGATCCGATCTTCGAGGCCGTGGCCTGCACTCGCCATCCCCACTGGCCGCATCACATAGCGCTTGCGGGCATAGATCGCTAGGCCCAACAGCATCACTTGGGGTTGTTGCTGATAGACCACCAAGCGCCCCGTGGCCCATAGCGCAATCAACGTCATCTTAAGAATCGTGAAGGCTTGGACGGCTTCGGGCTGGCCCATCACATTGCCTTCGGGCACAGCATTTAGCGACAGGGCCGCGGGCGGACAACGAAAGCCCCCCACCGGCGGGCCGCTATATAGCAATGGGGGCGCGTGGTGCAACCGATAGCGCCATAAATACCAGCCACAGATGCGGGCCATTTCTTCCCAGATGAGTTCACCCCGCAGCGTGGTACTAACGCTGATAGTAACGGTGGCAAAACGCGAAATCCACAGAAACACCAGCACCATAACCAGTGCCAGCCAATGGATAAAAACTGGCATTTGCAACACAACCCCTATCGTAATAATCACAACCGCAACCAGTACCACATGCTGCAAATTGTTGAGGTTCTTCCAATGATCGCGCAGTGCCCGCCACCCATTGCGGATCGGTGGGGTCAGCGTCAATACGGGATCAGTAAAATA
>CAZLPC010000421.1:2945-3216 GCA_964561305.1 uncultured Anaerolineae bacterium | reverse complement strand
AAATTTGGGATCAAATAAAAGGTATTGAAAAAGTTATCTACTATGATCCGCGTGGCTTACGCGGCTATCCGCAAGAATTTTTGATGTCGTTTCCGGATGTTGAGGCTATTGGTGAAAAAGCCGACCCTGCCGAATTTGATCGGCATGTTGATTTGGGGCAAGGCGGCGATGTGGCGATCTTTGGCACAACCTCTGGCACAACCTCGCGCCCTAAAGTTGCTTTAATCACCCACGATAATCTGGTGGCGATGGGTAGTGGGCTAACTGCCGT
>CAZLPC010000421.1:0-2935 GCA_964561305.1 uncultured Anaerolineae bacterium | reverse complement strand
GATGACGAATTTCTCTCGTTTTTACCGTTGGCATGGATTGGCGAGCAGATGATCTCGGTGGCGTGCGGAATGCGGGTTGGCTTTGCGCTTAGTTTTCCTGAAAAATCAGAGACAACACAAATTGATTTGCGCGAAATTGCGCCGCGCATTATCTTTGCTCCGCCGCGCATCTGGGAAAATTTGTTAGGCGATGTGCAGGTAAAAGTACAAGACGCTGATCGTCTTAAGCGCTTTGCCTATGACCGCGCCATTAAATTCGGCTACTATCTGGCCAATAAACGCTTCGACAAACAACCCACCACTTTTATCGAACAAGTCTTAGAGCGTGTGGCCAAGCTGTTGGTTTTTAATAGCATTTTGGATCAACTGGGGTTGCGCCATGTCAAATGGGCCTATACCGGCGGGGCGGCTTTGGGCCCAGATGTGTTTCGCTTCTTTCATGCTTTGGGTGTAAACCTGAAGCAAGGCTATGGCCAAACTGAAACCACTGGCATTTGTGTGGTGCATAAAGATGGCGACATTAAATTTCAGACGGTTGGCCTGCCCATGCCCGGTGCAGAGATCAGCATTGATGAGTCGGGTGAAATTTTGGTGCGTGGTGCGGTCGGTTTCATCGGTTATCATCAAAACGAAGAAGCCACCAAAGACACCATCACCCCCGATGGCTGGGTGCGTACAGGCGACGCGGGCTATTTTGACGACGATGGCCACCTCATCGTCATTGATCGTGCTAAAGATGTGATGACCCTGCACGATGGCACAAAATTCTCACCATTATTTATTGAGAACAAGCTGAAATTTAGTCAATACATCAAAGAAGCCGTTGTGTTTGGTGGTGGAAGCTATCCTTTTGTGACAGGTTTTATCAATGTAGATTTTGGGAATGTGGGTAAATGGGCAGAAAGCCACCAAATTACCTATACCACCTATACTGACTTGGCCCAGAAACCAGAAGTATACGATTTGATCCGCCGCGAAGTCGAGCGCACCAATGCTGACTTGCCACCCACAGCGCGGATCTATCGGTTTTTGTTGTTGCACAAAGAGCTAGATGCTGATGATGCCGAGCTAACACGCACACGCAAGGTTCGGCGTGGCTATATTGCTGATACCTATCAAGAAATTATTGAGGGGCTTTATGGCAACACCGACAGCATTCAGATTGAATCGGTAATTACCTATCAAGATGGGCGCACTGCTACCCTAAATGTGAAGCTGCGGATTGATACGATGCCGAACGTGCCTGTGCCACAGATGGCCGAAGTTTAAACCTTTTGCTACTTATATTGAGGATATGATGCAAACAAACAATAGATTGGTTATGTGGATTGATAGCCCACTGTTTCCGCGTTTGGTTGGGGGCATGGTGGTGCTGTTGGCATTTATCATTATCATTGGCTACTCGGCTTTTACATGGATGACTGTTGCGCCTGATCAACTGATTATTATTCAAACCAACCCCAACACAGGCGAGGTGCAAGTGTTGGCCGAGTTGGACGGGGTTGTAAAATCGAATGGCCCCGTCGAGGTTTCGGCGGCACAATTATTTAGCGGCAGCAACCAACAGCTTCCTACCCTCGATATTGACAAGGCTCTTGCAGATGAAGATGCGGGGCCGCGTATTGTGGATCGCTTTTTGATTTTGATTCCGCTATTGGCGCTGGCTATTGCTGCGTTTGGTGGTGCTTATGCCACTGGCCTTGTTCGATCAACGGGTACGGTGCTCTCCACATTGCTTATTGCAGCAGCGATTTTATTTTTAATGGCCCCACTGTGGCGACTTTTAAGCCTCATAGATTTTCAAGGCTATGATGCTGTTCCCCAGCCCAATCCACGTTCACGCCGTATTTTAGAGCCATTACTAGAAAACTTTGGTGGTTTTCATAACTTTGATGAACATCAGTTTTTCGCTGGGGTGTTGTTATTGTTCACGTTCGTGGCATGGCTACTTAATTATATGCAACGCAACCAGATGTTGCAAGCTGGCTATATAGAAGACCTGCGTGACAACCTCCAGTCTTATTTCAAGAAGCGCTCGGTCATGGATTATGTGGTCTCCATTGTTTTGCTAGCATCCACAGCCATTATATTAGATTGGTTTGTGCCACAAGCTGTTGATAATCAGCAAAAATTCATTCAACTGACTTATAACGGTTTTAGTCAGGGCATTTTGTTGGCTTTAATTGCTTTGGGCTTGGTATTGATTTACAAAGCCACCGATGTAATTAACTTTGCACATGGCGAAGTGATGATGTTAGGGGCGTATGTCTTTGCTGAATTAATTGTACAATACAATGCCAATCTAGCGGTGGCTATTATTGTGGGGGCATTGCTGCTGATTGTATTTGGGGCGTTGATTGAGCGTTTTGTGTTGCGTCCACTTATTGGCGAACCCATTATTTCGGTGATTATGGTCACTATTGGTCTTAGCAGCATTATTGAAGCGGTGGTGCGCTTGCAATGGCGTAGCCAAATTTTAGACTGGCAACAATCTGATACCAATTTGTCGGGGGGTATTCTGCCATTGTTCCGCGACATTTTCCCGAAAGAAAGTGGCATCTATCGTGAGCTAGGTTCAGGAACCTATCCACTTTACAACCCCGACATTACAATTCCGTTCCCCATGCGTTATGAAAATATCTATTTGATGATTATCGCTTCGTTATTTATTGGGGTGTTAATTTTGTTTTTCAAATATAGCAAACAGGGTGTTGCTATGCGGGCCACTGCCGACGATCAACAAGCTGCCCTTAGTATGGGCATTAGTGTTAAGCGTATTTTTGCAATTGCGTGGGGCATTGCAGCGTTGTTTGCGGGTGTGGCCGGCGTTTTAAGTGGCGACACAGGGACAGGCGCAAGCACCAGTATCCCCGCAATTGGGCTGCGGGCTTTTCCGGTGATTATCTTAGGTGGGTTAGACTCTATTTCAGGTGCA
>CAZLPC010000420.1:0-3220 GCA_964561305.1 uncultured Anaerolineae bacterium | reverse complement strand
TACTTGTTTGATGACATTATGATCCAACGCTTTCACGCAGATTCACGGGTGCAGAGTTTTGAACTGATGCTGCAAGAAAAAATTCCAACACAAGTTCCTATCGAAGACCCTCATCCTATCGACAACCCTATCTCTGAGATCCTTCCTACCCAGATCAGTACCGCGCCGTGGCATGTGTCAGATGACACAACTGTTCCACAAGTACACACGCTTTCTAATGGTCGCTTCAGCACACTGATCAACAATGCTGGCGGCGGCTATAGCCAGTGGAAAGGCTTGTCCTTAACCCGTTGGGAAGCCGATACGGTGCTGGACGCTTGGGGAACTTGGATTTATCTGCAAGATCAAGAACGTGATGTGGTCTGGTCGGTTGGCCAGCAGCCAATGATGGTTCCTCATGATTATCAACATGTTGCATTTTATCCACATCAGGCTGAATTCCAGCGCCGTGATTATGACATTACCGTGAATATGGCAGTGATAGTTGCATCCGACGACGATGTTGAAATTCGTCGGATCACACTCATCAACCATAGTGATCAACACCGCTATATACGGCTGACTAGTTATGCTGAAGTGTTGCTGGCTTCTCAGTCTGACCGTCATCCGGCTTTTAATAAATTGTTCATCGAGAGCGAGTATTTGTCCGAAAGCAATATGCTGCTGTTTCATCGTCGGTCGCGTGCTTCTGAAGAACCCGTCTTTCTGGGACATCTGTTGGTCACCAATCCGGGCCTGCCACTAACGGGCACATACGAGGGTGATCGGCGGCGCTTTCTAGGCAGAGGACAGACTTTTCGAGCACCTGTTATTCTAAACGAAGAGTCGGGGCTTTCTAAGACAATCGGCATGACACTTGATCCAATTATGGCGCTTGGCCAAGATGTTGATCTAGAGCCTTATGGAAGGGCCAGCATTGCTTATTTGACGCTTGCTACTTCCTCTCGGTCAGAAGCATTAGCGCTGTCAGGTCGTTATAATAATTGGGTTGTGATCGAACAGGCCATAGAGCTTGCCCACCATCAGAACGATCTTGCCTTGCGCCAACTTGAACTCAACACCCCCAATTTGGCGGCTGCACAGCAAATCCTATCTCTGCTACTCTATCCTCATGCCAGTTTGCGTGCCTCAGCAGATCTTATTAGTTCAAATACCAAAGGTCAGTCCACTTTGTGGGCGTATGGAATTTCCGGTGATATCCCTATTTTACTGGTGCGGGTTGGCGATGTTGCTGAAATGCCGTTGGTGCTAGAAGTGCTGCGGGCACATGCCTATTGGCGTAGCCAGCAAATCAGTGTTGATCTTGTGATTCTTAATTTGCGTGACAGCAGTTACTCGCAAGAACTTCAAGAAGAACTCCATCACAGTATTGCACGCTCCAATAGTAATACATGGCTGAATCGGCGTGGTGGTATTTTTGTAATCAATGCTGATCAAATGCCCCAAGCTGACCGAATCTTAATCGAAACTGTTGCACGTGTGATTTTAGAAGGTCAAAGTGGTTTAATTGCCGACCAACTGCCACCTATTACAGCCAACAAGATACCACTACCTTTATTGAAACCGCTTATAACAAACCTAGAGCCCCCAGAGGCCACCCCGCCTTTGGCGCGTCCTCAAGACTTGCAATTTGATAATGGATGGGGCGGCTTTAGTACCGACGGCAAGGAATATATAATTTATCTTGCCGACGGGCAATGGACACCAGCCCCGTGGGTCAATGTAATTGCCAATGAGCAGTTTGGTTTTCTATTCTCAGAGTCTGGCGCAGGCTATACATGGTCAGAAAATAGCAGCGAAAACCGCCTGACACCATGGCGCAACGATGCTGTTGCAGATGTACCGGGTGAAGCACTTTATATGCGCGACGAAGAAACAGGGCTTATTTGGTCACCAATGCCCTTGCCAAGCCGCGACACCGAGCCTTATCTAATACGGCATGGCGCAGGTTATTCGATGGTCGAACACCATAGCCAAGGGTTGCGGCAGACCGTCCACCTTTTTGTCGCGCCCGATGCGCCCGTTAAAATCATCAAATTAAAACTCGAAAATATCTGGAATCGCCCTCGGCGTATGACAGTAACCTACTATGTAGAGTGGGTGCTTGGGGTTGGACGAAGCACATCACAGGCTTATATCGTTCCAGAGTATGATCATGACACCAATGCATTGCTGGCCCGCAACAGCTATAACACCGAATTTGGCCAGCGTGTCGCGTTTTTGGCGACCAGCAAAGCCCCACATGGCCTAACGACTGATCGAGCTGAATTTTTAGGGCGCATGGGCGATCTTAGCCACCCAGACGCACTCAGCCGTATTGGCTTGGCCAGTACTGTCAAGGCTGGAGTCGATCCGTGTGCAGCCATGCAGCTTCATGTTGATTTACCTGTAGGCGGCAGTGAAGAGGTCTTCTTTATATTGGGCCAAGGAGATAATCGGGAACATGCCTTGCAACTTATTGAGGAGTATCAGAATCCTGCACAGGTGCAAGCAGCAGCGCAAGGGGTTACAACATTTTGGGATCAAATTCTGGGTACAGTTCAGGTACAAACTCCTGAGCCAACACTCAATATTTTGTTAAACCAATGGCTACTCTATCAAACATTATCGTGTCGCATCTGGGGGCGATCTGGTTTTTATCAGTCAAGCGGGGCATTTGGCTTCCGTGATCAATTGCAAGATGTGATGGCGCTGGTGTGGTCTGCTCCTCAAATTACCCGTGAACATATTCTTCGTGCAGCACACCATCAATTTGAGGCAGGGGATGTGTTGCACTGGTGGCATCCCCCTGCCGGGCGTGGTGTAAGAACACGCTGCTCGGATGATTTACTTTGGCTGCCGTTTGTGGTTGCACATTATATTGAGGCAACCGGGGATAAGGCGCTCTTAGATGAACAGATTCCTTTTCTTCGCGCCGATCCATTGAAACCCGGAGAAGAAGAACGCTACGGACAGTATGAAACAACTGCTGAGACATACTCGCTATATGAACATTGCTTGCGTGCCATCAAACATGGCTCTACGGCTGGTATTCATGGCTTGCCATTGATAGGAACAGGCGACTGGAACGATGGTATGAACCGAGTTGGTGTTCGTGGGCGCGGCGAAAGTGTTTGGCTCGGCTGGTTTTTGTATAGCGGGTTAAAGCGCTTTGCACCACTTTGCCAGCAGCGCCATGCAGCGGCGTTCCATCCGAGCGTGGCCTTCGGCGCCGAGGGCC
>CAZLPC010000419.1:0-3221 GCA_964561305.1 uncultured Anaerolineae bacterium | reverse complement strand
CTCACCACTAAGCGCCATTCACCGCGCTTCCATAACAACCACATGCCATACGGTGACAGCAAAAAGATCGGTGAAAACAAGAAAAAACTGCGGCCCGGGCTGTATAAATAGCCTCTAAAACTTTCCGATACCCAAGTCCATTCCCCCTTGTCTAGCAGTTCTAGCCAGCGCGACGGGGAAAAACGGGTTCCGCCAATGCCCGTTTGCTCTAAAATAACTGTCAAAGGCACCAGCACTATCAACCCGACAATCGCCAATAACACCCAATGGTGTAGCTTGAATCTGAGCATCAGCAACAGCAAAACAGGCAAAAAGAGAATAACAATTCCTTTGGCAGCAATGGCCAGCCCAAACGCCACCACCAAACCCAAACCTTCGATCCATGGCAAACGCCCGCGTGTGCGATAAATCTTGAGCGCCAGCACCACCGCAAGTGTGATAAAAAAAGTCATGAGTGGCTCGCGGAAAAAGGTGCGAGAATAGGGTAACAACAGGGTTCCTGTGCCCAACAAAACCGCGCTATACCAAGCAGTCCGATCATCATAGCCCAATGTAATCACACCCCAGAAAAACGCCACAGGGATGAGCGCCACAACACCAATATTAAACAGCCAAACCACATGCACCAAATTAAGGCTGGGCACAGCATCGCCAATTAAGAAAAGCGGCGCAGCAAGAATGGGCTGTAACGGCTCATAAGAGTCTTCATAGCGAAACAGATCGCCCTCTATTGACGACCGAATAGGGGCATGAGAATAGGCCAGTGTCTCGTCAAGATTGCCGCGTCGGGCAATGCTTTCAGTCATATCAAAGAGAAAAAGTTCATCGGTGACAATAATATCGCCCCGAAAAAATAACAAATAGGTCGCACTTAGCAGCAAAAAAATATTTGCCAGCAACACAGCGCGGCTGCTTATCATCCACAAACTCCTAGCCACAAGTGGCCTTTGAATAAATTGTATAGTGCTGATACCCGTCAGTGCCACCGTGGTGCATTATCATCAGCCACCTATAGCAAATCAAGCGGCAAAAACTTCATCAGGGTAGACAGGTTGTATCCGTTATCTAAAACCTGTTCAGGGTATGGAATGGTCAAGCAGCGTACGCCTGTTGAAGCAGCAAAATCAATGGCACAAACGGCACAGTGGCGACTATCGGCAAAAAGATACCCATCAGCCAATGCCTTAAACCAACCGGACGCAAATCGGGGCGTGGTGGCAGGCTATAGCTGGGCAAATACACCATCAGGCCATAGATATAGATCCAAATACCTGCCCCAAAAAATTGTGTTGGGCCCGATGACAATGATTCAGCTAATAATCCTGTGATGCCATAGAGCAACATCACCTCAGTCGGTTTAAAGTCATAACGACTGAGCATCCATCCCCACGCCATAAACATAGGAATAAAGATCACTACGCTATGAAGGCACACCACTTCAAGATAGTTAGTAGAAGCCGTGATGCGGGCGGTATCGGAGCCAAGCCATGGCCCCAAATTGCTCATACTGGTGGTAACAGCTTCTTCGAGCAATGCCATGGTGGTACAAAGCACCACAAACTTAGTGCGCCAGCCAAGCGCAAGATTAGCCGCCCACGCCGCGAACCAATGACGACCAAGCACCATCAACGAGCCGGCCCCGATAATCCAAATCAAAATCAGCCCGCCCAACATCAGCATAATAGCCCGTGCTTCTGTGCCTTCATCGCCCACAATGAAAGCCAATGCCAAAAAGGTATAGGCTAATGCGCCCCACACCCCAAAAATAATCAGCAAAAATTTAGCGGTGCGCGTCATCCGTTACTCCTTATGCTCATTTAATAAGATTCTGTCCGAAAACATAAGCCATTATCCGCTATTTTTAGATTGCACATCTTCAAACATTATCCTCAGAATTTGACAGTGACCCACTGTTGCACTACACTTAAATTCATATATATGACTATATGATTTTGGATGAAAATATGCACCCATCTCTGCCCAAATATGCGCGGCTGATGGAAGCCATCAAAGGCGACATTCAGCGCCACGCCCTATTGCCCAACCAGCAACTGCCCAATGAAGATGACCTCGCCGCTCAATATGGCATCAGTCGGGGGACGGTTCGCAAGGCCCTCGCCGAATTGCAGCGCCAAGGCTTGTTGCGGATAGAGCAAGGGCGCGGCACATTCGTTAGTGTACCCAAGCCCGCCCTCAACACCTTTTCGCTGGTCGAATTTGACCACTATCTACGCCTACAAAACCGCGCCCTTTCGACCCAAACACTCACCTTCGAGACCATCGCCACGCCGCCCGATCTCGCCGACAAGCTAGAATTGCCCACCCATGCGCCCATCTTTCACATTGTGCAGCTACACCGCGCCGATGGCTTGCCACTCATTTATGAAGAACGCTTTTTTGATGTGGGGCTGTGTCCCACGCTCTCGCACGAGGAAATTGAGCAATTTTCGATTCATTGGCTGTTGGTGGAAAAATATCAAATTCCCCTGCTGCGCCTGTCGTATGACATCGAAATTGTCCCCTTGCCCGCCGATAAATTTGGCTTGTTTGACGTGAGCGAGGCCGTGCAGGTGTTTGTGGTCAATCGGCTGTCGTTCACCCAACACAACGGCCAGCTTCGCCCCGCGATATGGTATCAAGCGCTCTATCGCACTGATGAATATCACTTTCAAGCCCAGTTTCACACCGCAATTTAAAGGAAATCGCATGGCGTTTTTAGACCAATTGGCCCCGCCCCATCCCAGCCTGCACTATCGGCGGGACGACCCCAACGACCGACGCTTGGGCGAAGTGGTGAAGACCAACCCCAGTGAGTACGCCGCCGCCGATGTGGTCATCATTGGTTGCCCACAAGACGAGGGCGTACAGCGCAATCAAGGCCGGGTGGGTGCGGCCCATGCACCCACCGAAATCCGCCGCGCCCTGTATCGGCTGGTCGCGCCCGATCCCCTGCACATCACCCTCTTTGATGCCGGCAACACCCCCATCGAAAGCACCCTAGAAGAAACCCACACCCATCACGCCGCCTTCATTCAACAGATGATCGCCGATGGCAAGCAAGTTATTTCACTGGGCGGCGGCAACGACATGGCCTATCCGGATGTTGTGGGCCTAGCAAGCGTGGTCGAGTCGGTGTTGGCGATTAATCTTGATGCCCATTTTGACGTGCGGGCCGATGCCATCCGCAACAGTGGCACACCCTATCGCCAATTGCTAGAGGA
>CAZLPC010000418.1:0-3224 GCA_964561305.1 uncultured Anaerolineae bacterium | reverse complement strand
TGAATTGGCTTTTTTTATTTCCACCGAAATGGATACGTTGCCCGATTGAGATTCAGTGGGTTTTAGAGCATGTTTATGGTAAAGTGTATTTTGTCCAAACAGTCATGTTTTTGGTGCTAATTTAATGTCACTGTCCTCGAAAAATAGTCAACTACAACCTATTTAATGCGGAGCAAAATAATGCCGACCTACCGCGCTTTATCTAAACCAGCCCCCGACTCATCGAACGACAATGATCACGTCCGGCACCCCGCCGAAAGCCTCCCTACCCACCACTCCCAACACAGCGAATTATTTTGGCTACAGCGCACACTCGGCAATCAAGCTACCCTGCGACTGCTTGGCCGCCAAGCCCCCACCCATGCAAACACACCAAATTGGGTACAGCGTACTCGCACCGCAAAGACGCTTATCGCCCCACAAGAATCACTCGAAGAACAACACCAAGAAGCACCTGACCAAACCCAGTCCTTAACCGCACCCTCCATCAGCGACATTCCAGAAGACGAAACGAGCCGCGCCCGTTCTGATGCTTATCAAGCCGCCCTACGGCAACAAGAAACGGATCGTCAATGTTTGATTGACTATGTAGAAGAAGGGGCAAACTCCGCTGATAGACGCTTAAGAAACTCGTGCCAATGGATTTTGCGCGGCAAAACCAAGCTGTATGCCATTACCAAAACAGGTGATAGCATGGAACGGAGCCGGCAGAACGGCATAGAATCCCCCCCAAGTATCGCTTTATTTCCAAAAGGAGAAGGCGAGGATGTGGGACATATTTTCGGTGAACAGGCTCGTTATAATTGGCAAGACCTGACCGATAATACGAATGTGGTGCTAATGGACAATGATCCACCAATAAACGGCTGGAATGGCGAAGGCTATATTGCCATTGTTAATCCATCACAACGCGACAAAGAACTCGTATTGATCACCATTCGGCACGAGATACAGCACGATGCCGATAAAAACCGCGACAAAACAGACGCACTCTCATCCGATGACCATCTTGAAAGACTGATGGAGGTATACAAAACTGAGTATCGGGCGCATAGCTATGAAGGCGGGCAATTTGATAGTGTTGCCAATCCAAATGGACTTATTATGAAATATGGCTATCAATGGACAAACCGACAATTAGCCATTTTTGACCACCTTTGGAAAAACTATGAAGATGTAAGATTCCTCTGGGATGTCACCAACAACACCCCCGAAGATAGTGTCAGCCCGCTTTCAGGCGACAACATTGCACTACCTATTACAGACGAAGACTATACTGAGATGAAAGTGTCCATGCAGGAGATTAGACAAGCAATTGCGAACTATCGAGACCCCGATGCTGAAGGCTTTAATAAATGGAACTCGGTACGGGTAGATGACTTTTATCTTGCATTACAGGCTGTGCCCAATAATACCAATGTGGGCGACAACTTCGACGGATGGGCCCAACCATTATCATCCGATCAGATTGCAATTCAGGCGTTACTTGCAACAATTGAAGCGCTAGATCCTCATGATGCACAGTATATCCTACAGGAATCGCCCGATTTTACCAAGTTGATCGATAGCAAATTAGACGACACCAACCATACCCGTACCAAGATTCGCCGTCTCATTGCAGAGCAAAAAACAGATGATATAGTGGGCGCTTAAATAGCCCCTAATTTTTGAGACCTTACGCTGTGTTGTGCGTACTTTATAATAGCGTGTGTATTTTATACACCAATAAGGAGCAGAGCATGAGTTTTATCGTTACCACTACCCCCACTGTCGAAGGCCGCCGCATCACCCGTTATCTAACGATTGTGAGCGGCGAAGTTATTTTGGGGGCCAACATCTTCCGCGATCTAGCCGCCGGTATCCGCGATGTGATCGGTGGGCGCAGCAAAGCCTATGAAGACAGCCTGCGCCAAGCCCGCGAGGGAGCCATTCAAGAAATGGTACAAGTCGCCCAACAATTGGGTGCAAATGCTGTGGTCGGCATAGACCTAGACTATGAGACCATCGGGCAAAACGGCAGCATGTTAATGGTCTCGGCCAGCGGCACAGCCGTCATCGTCGAGTAAGTATCTTCTGGCCACGCCGGCAGTGGCGTGGCTATCCTATCCTGATGGGCGTGCAAACCATCTGATGATACCCCATAACTGTTTAGACCAATTTTTGAAATCATTAAACCAGCAACACCACACCCACCAGCAGCGCCCCTGCTCAAACCCCATGTCAATTACCCCATAGCTAAAGCAAGGGGCTTCCGCGCTTGATTCCGGTGAATCGCCATCCATTCAGACCCAGCTAGCCAACCGCGCAGGTAGGTTTGGCGTTTGTATGTTCTTAACAAACCTAGCCAGATGACTAGGGTTCCCCTGTTCATGCTGCTGATGTGGGGTTTGGGTTGCAATGTTACTCTGACACTTAAGGATGTAAAGATAAGAGGACACCGGTACACTCATGAAACCCCAAAACACCATTGCTATCCGACAAACCTCGTCAACCATTATTTTTATGCAATGGCCCAGCGTTTGCAGCCCCAGCGCCGTGACCACTGCCTATAAAGAACTAAAATGTGATTATTGACATGAGCGAGAAGCCCACTATTCCATTAGTGCAAGCCATCGCCGAGACACTCAATCTTAACTATCATCGGCGCGTGGCGGGCTGGTATGTAGTGGGGCAAGGGGCCTGCGCCAAAAGCATGGCCGAGGTGTTGCAAAAACTATGCCAACAAAAACCCGCTTATCTTTTTGACGAACAAACCGCCGCCTTGCACCACGCCGCTTCAGTTGCCCTTCATTATCACAACCAAGACGAGGTTTAGCCCAATGACCACTGTTAGCGTTAGCCCCTTGCCCCATTTGTTACCCGACGAGCCCCAACACCTGTTAATGACATGGGCGCAAGTGGTGACGACAGATGACGTGCGCGACGGTTTTCGGGCTATTATGGCTGCCCTTAACGCCAGCCAACAGCCGCTTTTTGTGGTAGTAGACATCCGCAGCAATCCGCGTTTTCCGGTTACTATCACTATTGCCGAAGCGATAGACCCCTATCGGCATGAACACCTAGAGGCATGGTTGATCGTAGGGCAAAATTTTTTGGCACAAAGTATTGAGCGCGTGCTGGCAACGATGGCCAAGCGCAAAAATGTCTATTGGTTCGATACCCTAGAAGATGCCGTGCAATACATTAAATTGCACCAGCCGAACGAATGACCTATGGCCGCACCA
>CAZLPC010000417.1:2798-3244 GCA_964561305.1 uncultured Anaerolineae bacterium | reverse complement strand
ATCTTGCATTTTCCCGATACTCTTGCGCTGAAAAGCCAAATCGCCCACTGCCAATACCTCGTCAATCAGCAAAATTTCTGGCTCTAGGTGGGCGGCCACCGCAAAAGCCAGCCGCACCCCCATCCCGCTAGAATAGCGTTTCACGGGCGTATCAATGAACTGCTCTACGCCCGCAAACGCCACAATCTCATCAAATTTGCGGTCAATTTCCTCGCGGCGCATCCCTAAAATAAGGCCGTTCATATAAACGTTCTCGCGGCCGGTTAGCTCGCCATGAAAGCCCGTACCCACCTCTAATAGGCTGCCCACGCGCCCATACAGCATAAAGCGGCCACTGGTGGGGCGTGTAATGCGCGACAAAATTTTGAGCAGTGTGCTTTTGCCCGCGCCGTTGTGCCCAATAATGCCCATCACTTCACCTGCATGAACATCAAGGGTGATGTTTT
>CAZLPC010000417.1:0-2788 GCA_964561305.1 uncultured Anaerolineae bacterium | reverse complement strand
AGCGCACGCAGGGCGCGCTGCTGCTGCTCGATCGTTGGCGGGCGCGTTGGCGGCTTGCTAGTTGGGGCAACAACCGATAGAGGTTGGCCGCCTCGCCCAACCGATATGCTTTAGACAACGCTTCAATACGAATCGCTAAACTAGACATTAAACCGTATCCGCAAAGGTACTTTGCCCCCGAATAAACGTCACCATCCCCGCGATCATGATCAGCGCCGCAATAACGCTGCCGCCCAGCACCAATGGCAGGGCAATGCCTTCTTGCCCAAGCAGTGCCCAGCGCGTCCCTTGAATGCCAATCGTAAGCGGATTGAGGCTATAGAGCGTTTGCCAGCGCTCAGGAACCACCGCGATGGGATAGATGATGGGGGTTAAATACATCATAAATTGCTGAAAAAAACCAATCACACGGCTCACATCCCGATATTGCACGTATAGCACCGCCGCAAACAGCCCAAGCCCCAAGCCCACCGCCGTCATCAGCAACAAGAAAAAAGGCAGGGTCAGCACACGCCACGTCGGATTAATGCCATAAAACAGCATCAATCCAAACAAAATTAGCAACGACAACAAAAAGTTAAAGACAGCTTCTAAGATGACCGTGGCCGGCAACACCAAGCGCGGAAAATAGATTTTGGTGATGAGGCCTTTGTTTTTGACGATACTTTGGGTTGCACCCGTTAACACTGCCGTAAAATAGCCCCAAATTAAGAGGCCGCTATAGCTAAAAATGGGATAGGGCACATCGTCGCCCGCGTCAATGCCCACCAAGCCGCCAAAAATAATGCTATAGATGACCATTGACCACAGCGGCCCGATGACCAACCACACCAGCCCCAACAAGGACTGCTTATAGGCCACTGTTAGGTTGCGCCATGTAAGCTGCACAACCAACTCTCGATATTGCCATAGTTCGGCTAGCTCGCGGCGATAAGAAGGATTGGCCGCATCAAAAACATATAGCGGTTTTTCAATAGTTGTATTCATAAGGCGCTATGCTATTACCTTTTTATCCATAAATCAAGATAGCTCGGGTTGCTTTAAATGCCCAACCAAATGTTGATAGTCATGCACGCCGATTTTCTTGGCTTGGGGGGCCCCACTGCGGCGGATGATGCGTTTTAGGCTGCGCTTCAGGCTTTGCTGGCTGGGCGCTTTGGCTTCCAGTGTCGTATAGGGCAGATCCAGCACTTCAATCGGCGACAGATCGTAATAGTCGGCCAAAATGCTGCTCACTGCCGATAATTGGTTGTTGTGCCGCGAGCGGTCGCGGTTAAGGCTATACAAATGCCGACACCCCATACCCGCCAGCCCCCGCGCATAATCGCTCACTTGTGCGGTGGTCATCTCTTGAAACGAGACCATATTGATGGCCAAAAACAGATCGCGCAGCGCCAGTTGATCGAAGGCATAATGCGGCAAAAACACAAAATCATACTGTGCAAGATCGGGCCCAGCGCTTAGATCAAGGTCGTCGCCATAGGCCACTCGCGCCTCAGGAAAAAGCGTCGTCAGATAGGTGGCCGAAAACAAGAGCGTCGGCGGCAAATCCACTAAAATATAAGTGGCGCGTGGACACAGCGTCTTAAACTGATAGGCAAAACCGCCCCACCCCGCCCCAATCTCAATCACAAGACGTTGTTGGGGGTTTGGCCCCAAATAGGGCCCCAACACGCCGGCCTTGTCTAGCGCAATCAACACCTCATAAAATTTTAGCGTGTCTATGTTCACGGTGTGGCCGTCTATATGGTGGCCAAAGCCGCCCATGTCGGGCGCTTCTGGCACAAACAAGCCCCGCGCATCTTTCCCGCGCAAAGCGGCTAATTTCTTGGCAAAACGCGGCTGTTGGTGGCTGTGGTGTTCCCGATACTCATACGAGCGCAAGCCAGTTATATGATAGCTGTGTTCGCGCAGTTTGTTCACAATCAAGGGCGAGGCATCAAACAAATAATCAAAGCCGGCCAATTCTTCTTCCCAATAGTCGCTGGCTTGGTTGGGCTGTTGGTCTAGCATCGCCAACACATGGCCCCGCACTTGCAGATAGTTTTGGTAGGCCTGCGCTTGGCGCAAGGTTTCGATTTTCTCGAAAATAGGGTGGGTCATGCTTGCTTCCTTTGGTTGCCATTTTCGGCCACGTCCACCACAGCCGCCGCCATAATGGGCGCAGCCGGCAAATGGATGCCATGCGGTCGGATAAATGATTCAATAAATTGGCGGCGCTGGTGGGCTTTATCATCTTGCCCATGCAACACCGCGCCAACCAATGCCACAAAATCGGTCAGATTATCGCGTGTTTCCAAAAAATCGGCCTTCAACAGATGTTGAAAATGTGGCAAGTCGGCTTGCGTTTTTCGATAATAGTCATTTAGTAGGCTTAGGCAAGGCCGATCCACAATAGCCGCTTCGATAAAGGCGCTGGTGTTTACCCCAATCACCGCTTGGGCATAATACAAGGTGTCAAAATAGGCCTGACGCGCCGTTTCAGTTTCGGGCAAGTCGCCCCCGCGTGGAAAAACCACCACTTGCGAGGTATCGGGATAGTTTTCCCAATAGCTTGCACTGGCCGGATGAGGCCGAATCACAATATTGATATGTAGAGTAGCGGGGTGCTGGTGCAGGGCACGCACCAAGTTGTCCACAAAAAGGGTTTCATCTTTTGAGATAAATTTTGATGAACACAAATAGACTACATAAGCCCGCACTGCGTTTAGTCCCAACTGGGCGCAAAATGTCTCGAAATCTTGGCTAGGAGCCATTTCAAACCACGCATCAAACACCGGAGCCCCAG
>CAZLPC010000416.1:1610-3249 GCA_964561305.1 uncultured Anaerolineae bacterium | reverse complement strand
CGGAAAAACACCCACGAAACGAATATCCTGCTGCATGATTACTCTCGCCAAGCGTAAATCATGATCACAGGTCAAATCGGGGGCATCGCCAACGGCTTCTATAATCTCAGGTGAGACCAGCCCTTCTAAATCTAATACGCGCCGATCCGAAATATGCACCATCGCACCCACATCATTTAAGGCAATCGTAGCGGTAGGATCGGTGCGCTCTTTAAACCAATAACCAGCAGGAATATGCATCTTATAGAGTTGGCCGACATCGTTGGCTACATTTGTGCCAGTGTTCATCCCGCGTACAAATGTGGAAGTGCCGACAATTGCCAACAACGCAAAAACACTAGCTGCTGCTAGTTTTGTGCCACGATAATGTGCGATGATTTGGCGGGTATTCTCAATTCCCATCATCACCAATAGGGCCACAAACGGCGCAGCCGGAATAACATAGCGCGAATGGTTGATCAAAAAGCGTTCTGCACCCAGATAGAGCACGCCCAGTATAAAAAGAACCGGCCAAGCAGCCCATAGTGCGCTGGTGCTGTGTTTGTGCCTAAAACGCCATAGCGTAGCTATAAGCCCAATGGTGGCCAATAATAGATAAACGTGGCCGTTATCAACATTGTTCATCCAAAGCAGTGCTCGTGGCAAGTCGGGATATTCACGCCCTAGTTGTGATTTGGCGCGGAACGTGTTGGGTAACGGATAGCCATCGGTGATGAGCGTGACAATTGGATATGAGCCAGCCAATAGTACATAGGCGACCATACCGCGCCAACTGTTTCTAAGGGCGCTTAACATGCTGGACAAGCTACGCCTGTCTCGAAACGGCATGACGACAACGGCATCAAATCCAATTAAGAGCGCCAGCAAATAGGCTTCGGGGCGGGCGAGGGTGGCCAAGGCCAATAAGATGCCTGTGCGCCAGCCGAAAACTCGCCCCTCGCGCTGATCGCTGGTGTGGCTCCAGATAGAGACAATACACAGCGCCGCAAAAAGTGCTGTTTCCATGCCGCTAAGGCCTATCCAAATCCAACGCCCTGTCAAAACAGTTACGATGCCGGCACCAAAACCAACCCATGCTTTACCAGAGAGCCACCAACCAAAGCCCGTAATGCTGGCTACCATGAGCAAATAGCTTAGTAGGCTAGCGTAGATGGCAATGTCTACTTGCTGCATAACATCTGGATTAAAAATGGCAAAGGGTATGGCTAACAACAACACCCATAACGGGCTGGTTGCACCTGATGTCACTACGCCATCGTTATACATCAAGCCATTACCTTGACTGATCTGGTAGGCAAAGCGCACATGAATCCATGTGTCATCTAGCATTGCGCCGATATTGCCATTATTTTGAGCGCGGGTGAATTGCATTACTGTGAAAATGTAGATAGCCGCCAACGCCAGCACACTGCCAAACACGGCTAGGCTGTGGCGTGGGTGTTCCTTAAAAACGCTAAACATCAACTACCCTCAACTTAAGCCAGTAAATGCGGCGCTATTCATGCTGAAGCCCATAATGTGCTTCCCACTCGTGGCGCAAGATAGACATATTCAACATATCGTAATAGTGCCCATCGCGGAACAAAAATTCGCGGCGTGTACCTTCATGCACAAAGCCTATTTTTTCATAGGCACGAAT
>CAZLPC010000416.1:0-1600 GCA_964561305.1 uncultured Anaerolineae bacterium | reverse complement strand
TGGCCCGCGCATTATAACTAAATACCCCTAGTTCAACCCGATTGAGATTGAGTTCTAAAAACGCATAGCGCAACATCACACGGGTTGCATCCGAGCCATAGCCTTGACTCCAATAGGCTTTGTCACCGATGGTGATGCCCAACATGGTTTTTCTGATGCGCCAATCGGGAGGAGAAAAGGACGAAAAGCCAATAAATTGATCGTTGGCGATGCTGTGAATGGCAAAACTGATATTTTTGTCGTCTTTAAATTTTTGTAGGCGATTGCGTTGTTGATCAAGATTGACCAACTGCTGATGGAAATTTGACCAATAAGCCACGTCTAAGTCATTAAACCATGCCGCAATCTGGTCGGCATTTTCGGGCCGATTAGCCGTAAGATGCACCATCTCGCCACGTAAGAGGTTATTGCCCAGCATGTTGCCACTCGCTCCGTAACAGTCCCATTATCAAAACATCATGATATTGCCCATCGCGGTAGGTGGCTTGGCGTTCGGTCACTTCTAGCCGAAAGCCCAATTTTTCATAAGAACGAATGGCGCGATGGTTGAAGCTATAAACTCGTAGTTCGATCCGATGTAGATTAAGTTCATAAAAGCCATAGCGCAATAAAATTTGCATGGCATCTGTGCCGTAGCCGCGCCCCCAGTAATCTTTTTCGCCAATAGAAATACCGACTTCGGCATGATGATTGCGCGGATCGGGCCGATGAAAACCGCAAGTGCCAATCAGTTTATCATCTTGTGTTGTGAAAATAGCAAACTCAAAAGCATTGTCGCGCACAATACTCTCGTACCAGTCCATCTCGTCTTGCTCGATGAGGGGAAAGACCGCTTGTGGAAAAAGCAAATATTGTAGCTCTAGGTTTTGATACCAGCGTGCAAACGTAGAGACATATTCGCGCTCGATGGTGCTAAGGTATACCAAATCACCTTGCAATAACTTTGCACCTAACATCACTAGCTTGCTCCGCCTGTTGCAATGATAATCTCATTTTGGGGTATAAAAGCTTCGCCACGTGCTACAATTTCTTCGGCAGCAATTACGCGCTGTAGGGCATGAATAGCCACCTCTACCATTGAATCGTCGGGTTGGCGCGTGGTCAGGTGTTGCATCATCAAATTGGGGATGACAATCACTTGTACAAGCGGATGGGTGATGTTTTTGGCGGTGAATTTGATGATTTCGTAGGCCATGCCCGCTACTAACGGCACAGCCACAATCCGCGAGAGCAGCAACAAAAAGAAATTGTCGGGACGGCCAGTAATGGCATGGGCAATAATGCTCACAAACACCACCGTTAATAAGAAGGCAGTGCCACAGCGCGGATGCTCTATCGAGTGACGTTGTACTTCGGCGGGCACTAGTTCTGCGCCCGCTTCATAGGCATTGATGGTTTTATGCTCTGCGCCATGATAGCCAAACAGCCGTTTCACATCTTCCATTTGACCGATAAGGACAATATAACCGATGAACAAGATTAGCTTGATCAAGGCCTCTAGGGTGTCTTTGATGAGGCGGCTATCTGTCCCGATGAGAGTCCCCGCAAAGTCTGAGGCAGCGGCGGGCAACACCAAAAACAATCCGATTCCCATCGAAAG
>CAZLPC010000415.1:0-3254 GCA_964561305.1 uncultured Anaerolineae bacterium | reverse complement strand
GTCCGCCGTCGTCCCTATCGCGTAATCTTGTTTGATGAAATCGAAAAAGCCCATCCTGATGTTTGGAATGCCTTGCTCCAAATTTTAGAAGATGGCCGCCTAACCGATGGACAAGGCCGCGTGGTGGATTTCCGCAATACGGTGATCATTATGACTAGCAATCTTGGCACAGAATATACCAAGCGCGGCGGCGCGTTGGGCTTTGTGCCCCGCAACGATGAAGAAGCCGTTGCAGATCATAAACAGATCGAAAAAGCCATGCGCGAGACATTCCGACCAGAATTCCTGAATCGCATTGACGAAATCATCATCTTTGGCCCCCTTAGCCGCGATGATGTGAAACAGATGGTAGATTTGCAAATGCAAAGCATTGCCGACCGTCTTAGCGAACAAGGACTGGCTGTAGAACTTACGGAAAATGCCCGCGAGTGGATCGCCCAACAAGGCTATGATCCTCAATATGGGGCCCGTCCTTTGCGCCGCGCCCTGCAACACTATGTCGAAAGCCCGCTCAGTGTGAAGCTACTGCGCGGAGAATATAGCAGCGGCGACTTGATCGAGATTGATAGTGATGAAGACGGCTTAATCTTCACCCGTCAGGCGGATCTCGGTTATATTCTGCCCGCCGATGATGATGCTTCTGCCGAAACCGATTACGACATCTTAACATAAAAACAATTGCTTCTAAGTACCTTATCAAAAGCCGAGTAGTGCAAACTCGGCTTTTGGTGTTTATTAGAATGGTATATGATTATTAGGAAGTGTCGTTTTTTGGTAAGATGGCATAGCATCTACCCGTCCAAATATCAATAAAGAAGAGTATAGCGGTGTAGCAACCATGAGTGAACAACAATCACCAGAAGACCGTATCCAAGCACTTATCAACTGTCTGCAACAGACAATTGATGATGAGGCGGATTGTGCAGAATTTGACCGCGAAATGGACTGTTTAGCCGAATGGTTGGCGGGTGGGGCTGACCCCGCATTGGTAGTGAAGCCGCGCATTCAAGCCCATCTGGCCCACAGCCAAGACTGCACCGAAGAATTTGACTCGTTGGTTGCCATTTTACGCGCCGAACAAGCGGGTCTATTAGACGAAGGCCAGCCTTGATAGTTTTAATAGCCATTTAGCATTCATAAACTGATAAAGACATGCGACATACAAGGAGCAAGTGTTAGCTATGCAACACGAAAAAGTGCTTATCATCGGTTCTGGCCCAGCAGGCTTGACCGCAGCCCTCTATGCGGCGCGCGCCCAACTGAACCCACTGGTATTGGTGGGGACCTTATTGGGTGGCCAAGCGGGTATTACCCATGAAATTGAGAATTATCCGGGCTTTCCAGATGGCATTGGCGGCCCCGAATTGGTCGAAAACATGCGGGCCCAAGCCGAACGTTTTGGCACACGTTATAGCTATGCGTCTGTCGTAGAGGCCGACTTTAGCAAGCGCCCCTTTTATGTCAAAGATGATAGCGGTAACGAGTATCTCGCCGACGCGGTGATCATTACGTCGGGTGCATCGCCCCGCAAACTAGGCGTACCCGGCGAGGAAAACCTAACCGGCTATGGGGTTAGCTATTGCGGTACTTGCGACGGCTTCTTCTTTAGAGGCAAAGATATTGTAGTGGTGGGTGGTGGCGACAGCGCCCTAGAAGAAGGGTTATTCTTAACCCGCTTCGCTAATAAAGTAGAGATTATCCATCGTCGTGACGAGTTGCGGGCTAGTGCTATTTTGCAAAAACGCGCCCAAGCTAACGAAAAAATCTCATTTATCTGGAACACTGTCATTGATGAGATTGTGGCGGGTGAACAGGGGGCCGTTGAAACAGTGCGCTTGCGAAATATTGAAACGGGTGAAACGTGGGATCATCCCACCCAAGGCGTATTCATCTTTATTGGTCACGAACCCAACAACAGCGCCTATGCCGATCAAATTGAGATGGAAGACGGCTATATCATCACCGACAAGTACATGCGTACCAATATTGAAGGCGTGTTTGCGGCGGGCGAAATCCAAGACCCCATCTATCGCCAAGTTGCTACATCTGTTGGGCAAGGCACTGCCGCCGCCATGTCCCTAGAGCGGTGGCTGTCTAAGAAAGAGGCCGAAGAAGCCCAGCCCCTTGCTGAATAAGCCCAGAACATACAATAATCCCACCGAAACGGTGGGATTATTGTATTTAAACCAAGTCTTGGCGTGGGGGCAAAGCCTGCTGCGACTCTAAATCGGCTTCCCGAAACTCATTATAGATAAATTGCAGCCCAGTTCGCACCCGTTGTTGAACTTCTTCTAGCTCGTACTCGTGTGGGGGCGGATACATATCCATCAGTTGTGTGATAAGGCTGGCCATTTCAGAAAGCGGGCGACGTGTTTCGTATAACACCTGCACTCGTTGGCGAGCTAGCTCTAAGTAAGCCCGTAGCGGCCCAATATCAGCAACCTGAGCCAACTCTCCCCGCCCACTGACAATTTTTGCCCCACTCCATTGGTTTTCAAGTTGATCGAGTGCCTCTAGCCACGCCTTAGAGTATGGGCTGGTAAGATAAGGCGGTGTTCTAACCACCAATGAATCGCCCGTGAAGATTACCTGTTGTTCTTCAAGATATACCCACATCGAGCCACTGGTGGGGCCGGGCCGATATTGCAAATGGATGGTTACCTCGCCAAAGTGCAAGCGCAACGCATCGCTAAACGTGATAGTAGGATGCAAAATTTTGCCGTTCATCAGACGTGTACGCTCGATAGTATTTGTACCCAGCAAGTTGGCAATGGTGGATACATAGCCATTTGACAAGCTACTTACCACATCTAGTGTCATCCGGTGCGCTATCAACATTGGTACATTAAACCATGATGCGCCCAATAAGCGATCTCGATTTGAATCAAGCATAATTAATGCCAAAATAGGCAAATCAGCATAAGTGTGCAGTGTTTTGCGCCAGTTTTCAGCATCCGCCGGAAAAGTAGGCGTGTCAATCAGAACATAGCCCTCTTTCGTGCGGATAGCCCCCAACGTTACGCCACGCAATGCTGTTTCAATCAATACCCCGTTGGCTATTTCTTGCATAAAGCCCTCGTTCTATCCATTTTGTATGGCAGTTGCCGCGCTAGACAAAACCGCTTGCACAGCATCTGTTGTTGCCACAATACCGCCACCTTGTGCCATGTTTGGGCGGCCACCGCCGCGTGGTGTGCCCAGTGTGGCCAGTGCTTGCTTCAGGTGTGGTACAACGTCTAAATACGTCAAATCTT
>CAZLPC010000414.1:0-3258 GCA_964561305.1 uncultured Anaerolineae bacterium | reverse complement strand
GGCGGCGCACCAAATAAGCGACTAACCGTATGCTGTTCACGATATTCGCTCATGTCAATACGAACCAGCGCGTCTTCGTCATCAAACATAAACTCGGCTAGGGCTTTGGTCAGCTCGGTCTTGCCCACGCCACTGCTGCCCAAAAAGATGAACGATCCAATAGGGCGTTTGGGGTCTTTTAGACCGGAACGCGCTCGCCGAATCGCATCGGACACAGCAATGATGGCTGGTTTTTGGCCGATAATGCGTAGGGACAGTTCATCTTCCATTCGCAGCAGTTTTTCGGCTTCGGTTTCCATCATTTGGCTCGTGGGGATGCCCGTCCATTGGGCCAAAACTGCCGCAATATCTTCAGCGTCCACCACTTCATCCAATGTGTTGTCGTGTTGCCAACGTTCTAGGGCATCGTCATAGCCTTCTTGAAGCCGAACCAATTGCATTTTTAAATTCGCGGCTTTTTCAAAGTCTTGGGCCAATGCGGCATGTTCCATTTCGATATTTAACTGATCTAGCTCAATCTTCATCTGCTTTAGGTCGGTGGGCATAGAGTAAAGCGCCACCCGTACCCGCGACGCGGCCTCGTCCATTAGATCTATGGCTTTGTCGGGCAAACGCCGATCAGTAAGATAGCGGTGGCTTAACTTAACGGCAGCGGCCAATGCTGAGTCAGTGAAGGTAATGCGATGATGAGCCTCATAGCGTTCGCGCAGGCCATACAGCATCGCAACGGTATCATCGGCGCTGGGTTCTTCGACAAAAACGGGCGCAAAGCGTCGGTCTAGGGCGCTGTCTTTTTCAATGTGTTGCCGATATTCGTCGAGGGTGGTTGCACCAATACAGTTTAGTTCGCCGCGTGCCAAAGCCGGCTTCATCATGTTACCCGCATCTAACGACCCAGAAGCTGCGCCCGCGCCAACAACCTGATGAATTTCATCAATGAACAAAATGATCTCGCCGTCGCTGCGTTTCACTTCGTCCATAGCAGCTTTTAGGCGCTCTTCAAACTCGCCTCGAAAACGACTACCAGCCACCATCGCGCCCAGATCAAGTGAAACCACGCGCTTATTCAGCAGAATATCGGGCACATCATGATCGGCAATTTTTTGTGCCAAGCCCTCTACAATTGCGGTTTTGCCTACGCCAGCCTCACCAATGAGGACGGGATTGTTTTTGGTACGCCGACTAAGGACTTGGATCACGCGCAGAATTTCATCGTCGCGCCCAATAACCGGGTCGAGCTTGCCTTCGCGGGCCATTTGGGTCAAGTCGCGGGTGAATTTTTCGAGTGTGCCATAGCGACTTTCGGCTTGGGGATCGGTTACTTTTTGGCCGCCACGTAAATCTTTAACGGCATCCATCACTCGATCTTTAGTGATACCAGCCTCTTTTAATACCCGATAGGCTGGGGTGCGTTGCTCAGTCAGCATCGCAAGGAATATATGCTCGGTGGAGATATATTCATCTTTTAGGCGCGTGGCCTCTTCATTAGAAAGATCAATAATGCGTTTTACACGCGGTGTAATGAAGACTTGGCCGGTTCCGCCGCCATAGACAGCCGAGCGTGGCGTGGCTTTTAGCACTTCGTCTACCTTTTGGCGCAACGGCTCGGTCGGAATAGTCAGTTTTTCTAGCAATTGCGGCACAGCGCCATCGGGCTGCTCTAGCAATGCCAATAGAATATGCTCGGTATCCACTTGATTGTGGCCGTAGCGTTGTAAAATCTCATACGAGCGTGCGGCCGCGTCTTGGGCCCGCTCGGTAAATCTATCAAATCGCATCATGGTGTTTTCAACCTTAGGCTTGTTCGACAAGGCTAGGACGGATGTTCAGCTCTCAATAACTGTATCATGTCTTTATTAGAAAGTTAAAAATCAATTGTTAGAAATCTAAAAGTCGCCGATTTGGGCAAATTCAATTACAACAATATTAGTTTCACAGCTAGAGCCTGTCAGCACTTCAACATCTTCGCTAATGGGCAACCCATTGGGCCCCAACAAACGCACAAAATAAGTCTCTTGGAAGGGCTGTGTGCCAATTTGTATCTCAAAACCAGACACGCCAAAATCGTTAGCTGTTCCTGAAAAGGTTACAAATTCAAAATCTGTGCCACGCACATCAATCGCAATATCAGTAATCGGCTCACCGTTGCGCCCACTAATAGTGCCAGCGATGCTTAACCATTGGCAACCCGTGTCCCGCGCATTGGGTTGATAGCGCACACTGCGGGCGTTAAATGGAAAGCGGGCATTGGGGTCAAAAAAGACATCTGGTTGGGGAGTGGCCGGGTCGGGCTGGCTGGGCAAAGTAGGCAGTCCGGGCAGCACAGGTGTGGGCGATAGTGTGAGTGATGGTGTAAGGGTTGGCAGTGGGGTAGTGGTGTTGGTAGGGGTAAAGGTCGGCGGAATGGGTGACGGTGTAAGGGTCTGTGAGGCTGTTGGGGTGGGTGTGATGGATGGGAGGAGGCTTTGAAAGAACGTTGGCAGTGGCGAGGGCGGGTAGGGATTAAGCGTCGAGCTTGGATCGCTGATGATCAACAAAGTTACCCCCGACAGCGCCAACGTGGCCAGCAAAAAAAATATCGTCATCACATCAAAAAACGGCCCCAAAACGCTTTTTATCGAGCGCTTTGAGGCAGTGGCAGAAGTGTTCTGTTTGGTCATCACAGCCTAATGAAATACCCTAGCTAAACGGCACAACTTGGACGAAGTTCACCAGCGCCAAGTTTTGTGAGCAGTTGCCAGAGAAGTTGACAGCCACAGTCTCAGAGAGAATTGTGCTGCCATTCGAGCTAAAGACTTGTATGGTAACATCAATAACAGATACCGTAGTACCTAATTGAACCTCCCAACCCGATGTGCCATAGGCGGTTGCTTGCCCTGTAACGGTTTCTAGCTGGCCAACGCCCGTACCGCTAACGCGCACAATAAGGCCCACGGCTGGTTCGCCACCGATTAATGTCACTTGTCCTGCTAAACCTTGCCACTCGCAGCCTTCATATAGAAAAGCGTTGCGGAATAAGGGCGTGCCGGGCTGCAACAACAGTGGAAATTCGGGGGCAGGCGTATTAGAAGCTGGCGGCGGTGTGGGGGTGGGGGTGTTGGATGCCACTGGCGTGTTGATAATGCGGCCAACAGGTGTTGGCGAGAGTGTAATAGATGGTGTAAGCGTAATGGTCGGGGTTTGGGTTGCCGTTTCGGTTGTGGTCGGAAACGGTGTCCATGTCTCGGTTGGTGTTGGAGTTTCGGTAGGTGGGTTAGG
>CAZLPC010000413.1:0-3261 GCA_964561305.1 uncultured Anaerolineae bacterium | reverse complement strand
GATGTGTCGGGTTCGATGTCGGCGAGCAAGATCCCCGCCGCGCCCGCGCTAAGTGCCGCCACGGCCAGCGCAGCAATGGCGCTGGTCACAGCCCGCACCGAGTCAAATTATACCATGATGGCTTTCAGCAATCAGTTTATGCCGCTGACCATATCGGCGAAAATGCACCTCAGCGATGTGATGGCGGCCACTAGGGGTTTGCCCTTTATGGGGACGGACTGTGCCTTGCCAATGATTCATGCCCAGCAACACAAGTTGAACGTTGACCAATTCGTAATTTATACCGATAACGAAACATGGGCCGGCAACGTACACCCCACCGAGGCCCTGCGCGACTATCGGGAAGCGACGGGCATTGATGCGCGGGTGGCGGTGGTGGGCATGACCGCCACTGACTTTAGTATCGCTGATCCCAATGACAAAGGCATGTTGGATGTGGTGGGCTTTGATGCCAGCGCCCCCCAAATCCTCAGCGACTTTGCACGCGGCGACATTTAGAAACACACGTGCAAGCGTTGCCCATATTTTGATTTCTAGGAGTGTCTAAAAAATGGCACAGACCATCCAAACAAGCGACCATAGTACCCAAGCCCAGCCGCACAAACGCAAAACTAAACGGCAGCGCATGGTTCGGCGCATTACCCTATTTTTGTTGCTGTTTGTGCCGTTTTGCTTATGCACTTCTCCCATCGGCTTTGCCTTTATGATCACACGCGACATCCGCGCATCTGTTGGTGATCCGCCCGCGGGTTTTGTGGCCCACACCTTGATTGCCTGCAACGGCGATCAGTTGGCGGCATGGTATCATCCCCCCAGCAACGGCGCGGTTATCATTTTGCTGCACGGTTCAGGTGGATCGCGAGAGGCCATGCGCCAGCCAGCGATCTTTTTGGTCGAAAATGGCTATGGTGCGCTGCTGTTGGACTTGCGTGGGCATGGCGAAAGTGGGGGCCAGCCCAATATGGCTGGTTGGCAAGGCACAGACGACGTTGGTGCTGCCGTTGACTTTTTGCTGGCACAACCCGATGTGACGGCTATTGGTGGCTGGGGCTTTTCGTTGGGAGGCGAGGTTCTATTGGGCGCGGCCGGCGCTTACCCTCAAATTACAGCCATTGTCAGCGATGGTGCAACTTTTCGTACTTATGAAGATGCCTTGACTGTTCCCAAATATCACATTGTGCCGTTTCGGTGGATGCTGGCGCTGATGTATCGTTCGCTAGAATATTTTAGCGGCGATCAGCCACCCATCCCCATTATCGAAGCCCTAGCCAATGCACCCACGACGCATTTTTTGCTTGTGGCAGGGGGGAAGGTTGGGCAAGAAAAGGATTACAACCGTCATTTTCAAAGCATCGTAGGGGATCGCGCCGAGTTATGGATTGCGCCCAATGTGGGCCATGTCGAGGCTTTTGGTCGTTTGCGCGAAGACTATACAACTCGCGTCCTCGACTTTTTTGGCACTACCTTGCTGCCAGCTTCATTATCCAACCCCTAATGCTCTTTACCAACAATAGGGGCCAGCACCGCTAGCTAACGCGATCATCGCGCCATAATTCCATCGAGAGCAGCGTGCCCGACGACTCGGCGATATACAGCCGATAGGTGCGCCCATCGGCCAAAGCCTGATAGAGACGCGCTTCAATTTGGGTACGATAGCGCCATGCCGGTACTTCTAGGCGATAGGTGGCATGGGAGCCGCGCTGACGGGCTGTTAGGCGCACTGTACCTTCAATTTGGCCCACGCGCCCACTTTCAACATCGGCAGCTAGGCGGCGCAACAGGCCGGTTTCTAAATATTTGAATATACCAAAAGCCAACACCGCCACAATCAACAATGGAATAGTGATGGCAGTGGGTATCCGCGTCACATAGCCGACAATAATGATCACCCCTAGCACAAAGCCAAATTGCGTTATGTCGTTGCTAACGCTGCGTTGCCCCAACAGCAATTGCTCTTGTAGGCGTTGTTGTTGGGTGGTGGTCATTTCTCCGCGCCGATTGGCATCGAGTTCGGTGGTGTTATAGGGTAGCATGGCTGTTTTCGGCTTTAATGGTTGGTTGTCGGGTGGCAGATGGTGGGACTGCTTGCTTGTATCCTAGCAGGTTTTGTCGGGTTTGTCGCACCCATAATGAGCCAAGTTATTGGCGCGCCAAGCGCCGCTGAAAAGTGCGCTATAATTAAGGTCATAGCAAGTCATGAAGGAGCAAAACGCATGAAAACGTCATCACATAGTCCCATTAATCTGCCCCCTGATATATTTGCACTCGAAAACCTGACCATAGAGGACTATCTGGCGATTGTGCAACACCCCGACCTAGCCGACCGCCGCATTGAACTGGTGGACGGGCGCTTGGTTGAAAAAGGAGAATCCCCCTATATGGTATCTAGCAATCGCAACAGCTATCTGGCAATGGAAATAGGCGCGTTAATGGTCAATGCTGCTAAACCAACCCGTGCGGGTCGTGTGACCGGTGCAGATGGCGGCTATCGGCTTGCAGATGGGCATGTGCGCCAACCCGATGTAGCCTTCATTCGGTATGAACGTCTTAGCCCAGAAAACCCGATAGTAGTGGATGGCGGGCCAGATATTGCAGTCGAGGTGATTTCGCCGAGCGAGAAGGCCGCTGCTGTGGTGAGCAAAGCCCAAGCCTATTTAGAGGCGGGGTCAACGCTGGTGTGGGCGGTATATGACGATGAAAAAGTGGTGCACGAATATCGGCTGAGTGCGGTGGGCAAGCTAGAGGTGGGCATTTTTGGCATTGATGACACGCTTACTGCGCCGGACGTGTTGCCCACATTACAGATCAATCTGCGCGAGTTGTTTAGCGAATAGGAGCCAAGCATGACTGACGTTCAATCGGTAAGCCAATCATTGCCCCATGATTTATTTGCACTAGAAAATCTGACCGTCGAGGACTATTTGGCGATTGTGCAGCACCCCGATCTAGCCGACCGCCGCATTGAACTGGTGGATGGGCGCTTGGTCGAAAAAGGAGAACCCCCCTATATGGTATCGAATAAACGCAACACGATTTTGGCCTCAAAGATCGGCTTTTATTTTTGGCAAGCGATTGGCAACAGCAACATTGGCGTTGCGACTACCACTGACAACGGCTATCGCTTGGCAGCAGGCATTGTTCGGCAACCAGACGCGGCATTTTTGCGCCAAACGCGGGTAGGGGGATCGAGTGATGTATATTTTGACGGCGGGCCAGATATTGCAGTCGAGGTGATTTCGCCGAGCGAGAAGGCCGCTGCTG
>CAZLPC010000412.1:0-3265 GCA_964561305.1 uncultured Anaerolineae bacterium | reverse complement strand
GGGATCTGTTTCAATTGATCCACAATGCCAACGTTTTCGGTGTTGCGAAGGTGCTTTAGGTGTTTGGCAAATTCGCGCCGACCTTGCGGATCGCGCATTTTGCTGCCCTCGTGGAAGAGTTCTGCACCGGCGGAGATGCCATGCAGAAGCAAGATGCGTTCACCGTCGGCGGGGCCTGCTTCTAGGGTGGTCAATGTGCCATTATCTAGTGAATAGCTGTGTGTTTCGATGTTTAGCATGTTTATGCTCCCGTTGTTTGACTGTGCCTTTAGTATATGAAATGTGGCCGAATGTCATCTGTTTACAGTGCCCCCTTGTCTATAAACCACAAGTTTGTTATCCTACTTATACCCCACCCCCAGAGGGGTAGGGTGATATGAAAAGGTGAGGATCATGGACGAAAAAACCCAACGCGCAGTCATCAATCGCTTAAAGAGTGTGGCCGGCCATCTGAACGGGATTATCAACATGCTTGAAGAAGATCGCTATTGCATTGATGTGATCAAACAGATTCAGGCCACCCAAGCCGCCCTCACCAAAGCCAGCGAGGTGATCCTCGAAAATCACCTAGATACCTGCGTCACAACGGCCATGCGCGGTGATGAACTAACCGAGCGCGAGCGCGTTATTGCCGAAATTTTAGAAGTGTTTAGAACTGAAAGCCAACTGAAACGATAAAGGTAGGTGCTGTAATGACAAGTCCTGTGCAAACCAAAACCGTGACCATCCCCGCCATTAGCTGTGGGCATTGTGTGATGACAATTGAGCGCGAAGTGAGCGCATTAAATGGTGTGCAATCGGTGAAAGGCAACGAAAACAGCCGCCAAGTGGTGATTGCGTGGAGCGATCCGGCCACATGGGACACCATCGAAGACTTGCTGGTCGAAATTGACTACGCTCCCCAAGCCTAAACCCGCTTAAAAACACCTGCATTTCTGGCCCTTCTTCCGCAAGGAAAAGGGCATACTTCTTATGAAAGGAGCGAACATGGCTTCTCAAACCCTCAACTTGCCCGTAACGGGCATGACGTGTGCCAATTGCGCCAAGACCATCGAACGCAGCGTGAAAAAACTCGATGGTATCGAAGCCGCCGACGTGAACTATGCCAACGAACGTCTCAGCGTCAGCTTTGATGCCAAGCAAACCACGCCCGCTGCCATCCTAGATCGTATCCGCGAGGCTGGCTATGATGTGCCAACCCTCACCCTCGATCTGCCGATTACGGGTATGACTTGTGCCAACTGTGCCAACACCGTCTCGCGCTCGCTCAAAAAGGTCGAAGGTGTGCTATCGGCGGATGTGAACTATGCCAACGAACGCGCCCATGTGGTTTTTGCGCCCAACGTAGATCGCTATGATCTGATTGCAGCAGTCGAAAAAGTGGGCTATGGCGTGGTCGAAACAGCCGACGATGTAGCCGATAGTAGCGATGCTGAAGCCGATGCCCGCCAAGCCGAACTCAATCACCAACTGCGGCGCTTGTGGATTGGCGCGATCTTCACGATTCCACTCTTTTTAATGAGCATGGGGCGCGATGCCAATATTTTGGGGATGTGGGCCCATGCCATGTGGGTGGATGTGCTGTTTTGGGCGCTGGCTACCCCCGTGCAATTTATCGTCGGGCGCGATTATTATGTGGGCGCGTATAAGTCGCTACGAAACGGCATGGCCAATATGGACGTGTTGGTAGCCATGGGATCATCGGCGGCTTATTTTTATAGCATTCCGGTGGCTTTGGGCGTGACAGCCTTGGGGCATCATGTCTATTTTGAGACCGCCGCCGTGATTATCACGCTGATTGTGGCGGGCAAGGTGCTAGAAGCCCGCGCCAAAGGCAAAACCAGCGCCGCCATCAAGCGCCTGATTGGTCTACAGCCGCGCACAGCCCGCGTCATCCGCGACGAGCAAGAATTGGATATTCCGATTCAACAAGTGCGGCTGGGTGATGTGATTGTGGTGCGGCCCGGCGAAAAAATCCCTGTAGATGGCGTGGTATTGGATGGCCATAGCAGCGTAGACGAGAGTATGCTAACGGGTGAGCCGTTGCCAGTGGATAAAACCATCAATGACACGGTGACGGGCGCAACCCTCAATAAAAATGGGCGGCTGAAAATTCGGGCGACCCGCGTCGGCAAAGACACCGCCCTCGCCCAAATCATCCGTTTGGTAGAAGACGCGCAAGGCAGCAAAGCCCCCATTCAAGACGTGGTGGATCGCGTGTCGGCGGTGTTTGTGCCGATGGTAGTGCTGATTGCGCTGCTGACCTTGGGCGTGTGGTGGGTTGGATCGGGCGATTTCACGGCGGCACTCATCCGCACGATTGCGGTGTTGGTGATCGCTTGTCCGTGTGCAATGGGCCTTGCCACCCCCACCGCGATTATGGTTGGTGTGGGCAAGGGGGCCGATGCGGGTATTTTGTTCAAAGATAGCGAGGCGCTGCAAAAAGCCCGCGATCTGCAAGCGATTGTTCTCGACAAAACGGGCACCATCACCAAAGGCCAGCCCAGCATCACTGAGGTAGTGGCAAGCACCCAAGCCCAATTTTCCACCGATGACATATTGCGGCTGGCCGCCAGCGCCGAACGCGGTAGCGAACACCCCATCGGCCAGTCTATTGTACAAGCAGCCCAAGCCCGCCAACTGGCTTTGACCGAGCCACAAGCCTTTGAAGCGTTGGCGGGTCATGGTATCGCCGCTAGGGTAGAAGACCACGCTTTGCTGGTGGGCAGCCATAAGCTGATGCAGTCGAAAGGGGTCTATTTGAATGGCCTAGAATCTGCCGCCGAAACCATGCAAAGCCGCGGCCAAACCCCAATTTGGCTGGCGGTGGATGATCAAGCAGTTGGTGTGATGAGCGTGGCCGATACCATCAAAGCGGGATCACGCGAAGCTGTGGCCGCCATGCACAGCATGGGCTTGCAGGTGATTATGCTTACCGGAGATAACGCCACCACTGCTAAGACGATTGCAGCCGAAGCGGGCATAGATCGGGTGATTGCGGATGTGTTGCCCCACGAAAAATCGGCGCATGTGAAGGCCTTGCAAGCCGAGGGCTTGCGTGTGGCGATGGTGGGTGATGGCATTAATGATGCGCCGGCTTTGGCTCAGGCCGATGTGGGGATTGCCATTGGCACAGGCACAGACGTAGCGATGGAAACCGCCGCCGTAACCTTGATGCGGGGCGATTTGCGCTCGGTTCCAGAGGCAATTCACCTCTCTCGCGCCACCATGCGGACGATCTGGCAGAATTTGTTTTGGGCCTTTG
>CAZLPC010000411.1:0-3276 GCA_964561305.1 uncultured Anaerolineae bacterium | reverse complement strand
AAAACCACACTGTTGCGCCTGATCGCGGGGCTGCAACGACCAACGCGGGGCGATATTCAATTCAATGGCGTATCGGTGCAGGGCCTATCAGCCAAAAAGCGCGGCGTGATGATGGTTTTTCAAGATGAGCAGCTTTTTCCCTATATGACTGTCTTCCAAAATGTGGCCTTTGGCCTCAAATCGCAGGGAGTGCGCGGCCATGCATTACGCCAGCGAGTCGCCGAAACGCTAGAACTAGTGCAGATGTGCGGCTATGAAAAACGCCTGCCCACTCAGCTTAGTGGTGGTGAACAACAACGCATCGCACTAGCCCGTGCCATCGCTATCCGACCGCGCCTATTGCTGTTGGATGAGCCACTCAGTCATTTAGACACCAATCTGCGTGAACAACTGCGTGGGATGATCCGCGATATTCAGCGCCATCTCAAGATCACGATGGTGTTGGTCACACACGATCAAGCCGAGGCGTTAAGCGTGGCCGATCGGGTGGCGGTGTTAATGCAAGGGTGCTTGCAGCAAGTAACCACACCAGAATCATTGATGCAAAGCCCAAGTACCGAGGCCATCGCACGCTTCTTAGGAATGCCGAACATTGTAGACGGGCATAAACAAGGCGCTTGTATCCGCACGGCGTTTGGCGAGTTGAAATGTTCAGATTGGCATAGCATCCCTGATGGCATAGTGCGCTTTGCCATCCCGACCACGGCGGTTTTGTTGCCCAACGATGAACATACACAATTTAACTGCTTTACGGCCAACGTGATCGATCAACAACGACACGGCGCTGTACTACGCTATACGCTAAAAATCGGGACGACCACCCTTTACATGGATCGGCTACGTCCTTGTGCGACTGATAACAACCTTTATATCCATATCGATCCAAAACAGATACAGGTTTTTCAATGAACATTACTGAACGCATTAGCCAACTACCCTTTATCAAAAATAGCCCGCCGAGTCCGTTGTTTTGGATGGCGCTGCTGCGGATCATGCTGGGGGTGCTCTTTTTGACGACATGGGCCAGCAACGCCTCAAAAGGACTCTATACCCCTAGCGGTCTAGAAGATTTTTTGCGCGACACCCTAAACGAGGATTCTATCCCCCTTTATGCTGATTTTATTGAAGATGTCATCATTCCCATTCGGGGGGTGTTTGCGCCGTTTCAGTTGGTGACCGAATTTTTGCTGGGCTTAGCCTTGCTGCTCGGATTTTGCACCCGTGCGGCGGCCGTGGCGGGGGCATTCTTCATCATCAATACCTACTTGCTCTCGATTGGCACGGGTGAATGGCCATGGAGCTACTTCACGGTGCTAGGTGTGTTAGGGACGGTCTATTTGGCCAAAGCCGGGCGCAGTGTGGGGCTAGATGTCTTTTTGCTGAAACGTTATGGGGAACCTAAACTGGCCTTGTGGTAAACCGTTTTTAGTTTTTTATGAGGAGCTACGATGTCACGTTTTTTGCTTTTGCTATTGATGGTGTTGTCACTGGCGCTGGTGGCGTGCGGTGATGACGAAGATGAAGGCGCGGACGATAACAATGATGCTGCGCCACTAATGGCCGACGCAGGCGACGACTTTATGGTGACAGTTGGCGATGTGCCGACGTTTGATGCCTGTCTCTCGACGGGCAATATTGAGAACTATAGTTGGACGGTGCTCACACCACCCGAAGCTGTGGCCGATGATGCGGGTAAGCCGATCCGCGAAATAGGATCCGATTGCCGTTTTACACTCGAAGACGCAATGGCGATTGAAGAAGCCGGCGAGTGGGTGATTCAGCTTGAAGTGCGTAGCGGTGATGAGACTCAAACCGACACCGTCATAGTGACCGTAATGGAGCCTGATGCGGCCCCCGAAGCCGAAGCTACCTCAGAAGCGACTGAAACGGCCGCTGAATAGGTGCATTGAAAACGTTTAGTTTACGTTCTTGTTGATGTTGAGGTCATGGTATGGACGTTGTGCTGGTCGGATTTTATAGTCTGCTACTGACATTGCTGTTTTGCTACGGCCTCAACATCTTTTATCTCATCTTTTTGGCCCGTCGCCACGGCGCGCCCGATCCGTCTTTGCCGCCATCGTCATCTTATCCTTCTGTGACGGTACAACTGCCGATTTATAACGAGCGATATGTAGCCCAGCGAGCCATTTTAGCGGTCGCGGCGCTTGATTGGCCCGCTGATCTGCTGCAAATTCAAGTCCTTGACGACTCGACGGATGATACCAGCGCCATCATCAGCGCGGTGGTATCACAGCTTCAACACCAAGGCCTCAATATTCAACACCTGCGGCGCAACAATCGGCAAGGTTTCAAAGCAGGGGCATTGGCCGAGGGGCTTGCTGTTGCCAAGGGTGACTTTATCGCTATTTTTGATGCCGATTTTTTGCCGGCCCCTGACTTTTTACAAAAGACGGTTCCGCATTTTCAAGACTCGTCTATTGCTTTTGTGCAGACGCGCTGGGGACACCTCAATGCCGACTACGCTTTGTTGACACGCCTACAAGCAATTGCTATTGATGCCCATTTCGCGGTTGAGCAATATGCACGTAATCGTGCCGGGTTTTTGATGAATTTCAACGGCACGGCTGGATTGTGGCGAAAAGATGCGATTGTAGCGGCGGGTGGCTGGCAAGCAGATACCCTCACTGAGGATTTAGACCTATCGTACCGTGTGCAGTTGGCCGGCTGGCGTGGCCTTTACTTGCGCGATATTGAAGTCCCCGGTGAAATTCCCGTGACACTCAACGCATTTCGTCGTCAGCAGCATCGCTGGGCGCGTGGCAGTGTGGAATGTGCGCGTAAGCTATTGCCCACTGTGCTAAACGCTGATTTGCCGCGCTTAATCAAATATCAAGCCATCATGCATCTGACGGGCTATGTCATCCAACTACTGATGGCGCTGGTGGTGATTGCCTATCTGCCGCTGTTACTAATTGTGACCCCACAGCCAGAACTGACACCACTCTATGCATTGACGGCGGTTTTCACACTGACGTTTTTTGCCCCCACGCTGTACCTCATCAGTGGTCAACACCAGCTTGGCAAAATTTGGCGGCCGAAGCTGGGCGAGATTGCATTGTTGAGCTTGTTAGGGGTGGGGATGATGTATCACAATGCGGCGGCTGTATTGGCGGCATTCTTCAGCCGTCGGCCAGCCACCTTCGAGCGCACGCCAAAGTATGGAGTCATCAACGCCAGCCAAGCATGGAATCAACACAGTGCCTATAAGCTTAAGTTACCGCCGATGGTCTTGTTTGAAGTCATGATGATGCTTTA
>CAZLPC010000410.1:0-3282 GCA_964561305.1 uncultured Anaerolineae bacterium | reverse complement strand
AATACCGCTACGGCTACCAATACACCCACTAATACCGCTACCGCTACCAATACGGCCACCAACACGCCCACCGCTACCTTGCCACCGGTGCGTGAATTTGATGGCGAAGAATTTGGTGTGGCTTTTAGCTATCCAGCCGATGCAACGATTACAGAGAGCGAAAACACGGTGAGTATCAGCGTTGAGGATGGGGATGTGGCTGGTTCTGTGTTTATTGCGCGGGGTACACCCGAAGAACTACAAGCATTGGGGATTGTGCGCCAAACCATTGCCGTGCCGTCAGCACTACGTGATTTAGCGGGCGAAGAGCCACGCATTATCCGCGATTTTGTGCCTTACCCAGCATGGCGTGTCGAGACCGTGAACGAACGAGCCAATATTCAGCAAGGCATTGTGATTGCTGTAGCCAATGGTGATTGGGTCTTTATTAGCACAGGTGCTAGCACCGATGATTTTGCAGCAGCCAACACGGGTATCTTCCAGCCGATTCTTGATTCAATCCAAATTTTGGATGTGCCTGAGGGTATTTTCGGCGCACGACGCTAACAGATTGTTCATCAAAAAACGCCACTCGATTTAAGTGGCGTTTTTTGATCGGAAGGCAGCAAGGTAGCCCTAAAAACCCATGGTTTCGGGGCGACGATATTGTACAAGCCGTTGCAGTGCCTTTAGCTCGTAGGGCCAGCTATACCACTCTAGGCGATAGCGCCACCCGGACAGCGTTTTCAGCAACGACCGCACAGCGCCACGCAGCCTAATATCAGTCACAGTCGGATAATAAGCGTTTACGACTACTTCAAAGTCGCGCACTTTGCGGCGGGCAGTGTCTTTATAAAACGGTGTATCGGGGTCACGCCGATGAGCGAAATTCTCCCATTCTGGGCTGGCCCATTCTTGCAGGGTTTGTGGAAAGCGGAATCCCAAAGACTCGGCTACGCGCAACAGTTCGCTGCGGTCGTGAGGTACGGGCGTATAAATGTAGAGAATCAACTCGCTGGCTGGATTAATGTGCTTCAATTTACGAATAAACCGAATCGTATTTTCAATATCGGCCACAGGATCGGGCGGGTTGCCCATCACAAAGCTAAATTCGGGCACAATACCCAAGTGTTTCATGCGCTCGGCAATATAGAGCGTTTTTTCGGGATTGCTTTGGCCGCCTTTGTTCATCAGTTGCAGGGTTTCTAAAGAGCCGCTTTCGGCCCCCATAAAAATCATCCGACAACCAGAGTCTTTGATCTTCTGCCACGAATCATCGCTATAGGTGCTGAGGGTATCTACCCGCCCTAACCCCCACCAATTGATGTTTAGCGGCGAGATACGCTCGGCTATTTCTGCCGACCGACTCTCGCTGACGAAGAAATCCATGTCATGAAATTCCATGCCATCTGCGCCATGCTCATTGACCATCATCTTCACTACGCGCTCGACCCGTGCGGGACTTTCGGGCAACCAACGCTGGTTCACCAGCTTCACCACCGCACAAAAACTACAGGCAAAAGGGCAACCAAAGCTGGTATGATGCGACAAAACGGCTTCGCCTAAATAGCTCTTGCCACGATAATCGCTGATATTGAGGCGATGATACGGATACAGCGGCAAATTATCGAGCGGAACCATTGGCGCACGCGGATTGATGCGAGTTGTGCCATTATCGAGCCATACCAAACTTGGCACATCCGATAACGCCCCGCCATGATGGATAGTGTCTATAAATTTACGAAAAGGTGCTTCGCCTTGGCCTTCAATCACATAGTCTACTATGCCACTTTGTAAACACACTTCGCCATGATGTGTCGCAAAATAGCCCCCCCACAAGATAATGAGATCGGGCAAAGCTGCCTTTACTGCCGTGCAAACCTCGATGGCTTGGCGCAATTGGGGGCCGGGCATGGCTGTTACCCCCAATACTTTGGCTCTGGTTTGCGTGGCCCGTTCGATAATATGGCCTGCGGGATCATCAATCAGGTTGCCATCAATGATTTCGGGCGTATAGTCGTGATCAATGACACCCGCAATAGCCAATATAGACATGGGCAAGCGTTGCTTCCCCCGCGATGTACTTACAGGGTTAAACAGTAAAACGGTTGGGCCAGTTTGCGCTACAGGTTGCATACCATTACTCTTGACTCTCACTAGGGGGTGTGGGTGGTCTAAATTCTTGGGCTGGTTGATCGGTTGCTGGCGGCGGCGCAACTGGGTTCGGCGCTAGCGGTGTCGCGGGTTTTGCTCGGCGCGATTGTTGATCGCTGGTGAGGAACAACACCACCACCAAAACCAACAAATAGAACCAAAACGACAGTACAAACGGCGCAGCTATAAGCGCCAGTCCCATCGCTAAAGCCAGCCCTAGTGGCCAAGTGATGAGTGCCTTCACATCGGCCCCACTGGTTGCTGTTATTTGACGAATAGGCGCAATCAAAAATGGTGGGAAAGAAGCCGGTAGTTTACTAAGCAAACCCTGTACCCGTTTAAAGATACCATCTATAGCTGTCGTCCGTACTCGAATAAGCCACAGCAAACCGAATAATAGGGCAAACGGTATCAGCACCAACAGCGTACCTTCGATCACACGATTAAACGACAACAGGCGCAGCAGCGCAAAGCTAATAATCATTGGCACTGTTAAAACCGCCAGAGCCACAATAACAAACGCCAGAATGCCTTTGCCCTTCTTACGCTCTTCGACCAATTCATTGCCGAAAGCCTGCAAGGCTAAAAACGCACCTATTGCACCAAACGCAACCAATAAGATGCTGATGAATATACCGACAAAGATACTCCGATCGGTGATGGTATACACAAAATAGGCTGGGCTATAGGCAAATCGCCAAATAAAATTAAAAGGCTCCTGATTGCTAAGGTCAAACCCTTCTTCAGTAGATGAACTATCCACAAAAATGGTGACCAAACTCATCAAGAGTATTACGGATGTGGCAACATATAAGCCTAGCCGCAGTTCACTAACCCACCTCAAAAAGCGGGCTGGCAGCACCTGAAGATTGAACCCAGCAAAACCATAGATACCGGCCAAAGCCAACAAGAAAAAGTAGATAAAGTCCCCTGTCTGATGGCTGATTAGCTTAAGTGACCAAGCCAGCAAAATGAGACCTATTCCGGTTGCAAGGGGTGCAACAAGATGTGTTGGCGCAAAAGGCCGTTTTGCGTTTGGATCAGCCGTAGGGACTTGCAGCGATGCAATAGATGTGCCAACGAGGATAAGCCCGCCTAGCAAACCAAAAACACCACTCATAATCCGAAGCGGGTTTGTTACATCAATAG
>CAZLPC010000409.1:0-3285 GCA_964561305.1 uncultured Anaerolineae bacterium | reverse complement strand
CCTGCTGTCGCCATGGCCGCACCAAACACTTGGCAGCATAAAAATGTCCCCTTTAGGTTCACATCCATCACTTTATCCCACGAGGCTTCGGGATAGCTTTCAAAGGGGCCGTTTTCGGCGGCGGGAGCATTGGGGGGCGAGTCGAGGGCGGCATTGTTGATCAAAATGTGGGGCGGGCCCCACTTGGCTTGCAACTGTTCCAACACCGTCTCTAGCGCGGCTTTGTCGGTAATATCGGCTTGATACACATCAATGTTTTCGGCCACCTGCGGCGGCCAGTGGTCACTGCTTTTTGCGCCCGCCACCACATCCACCACGCCTATCTTGGCCCCGTTTTGGGCCAGCGCCCCCACATATTGGCGGCCCAGTTGGCCCAAGCCACCCGTCACCACCGCCACTTTGTCTTGTACACTAAATAGGTTAGCGTCTGTCATTGGTTGGGTTTCAATACTTTTTCAAACAGATCACAGACCTCGCGCACAGCGCCATAGCCACCGCGAGTCTGCGTCACATACAACGCCGACGGGACAACATCGGGGTGGGCATCTTGCACCACAATCGGCAGCCCCACCTGTTGCAAACAGCCCAAGTCGTTGATGTCGTTGCCCATAAAGGCCACTTGGGCGGGTTGCAGGCCCAGTTCATCCATCACACCATTCAGAGCAGCCACTTTATCGTCGCAGCCTTGAATGCAGCGCGTTTTCAGCTTTTGCATCCGCACCCCCACCACGGGGTTTGCTTCCGTAGAAATTACAATTTTTTCGATGCCCAGCGCCGCCAATTTGGCCAGCCCCAGCCCATCGCCGCGCCAACAACGCACGCTCTCTGTGCCGTCTTGGGCAACATATACGGCGTTGTCCGTAAAAACCCCATCAAAATCAAAAGCAATCAGCCGCACGCGGCCAATGGCTTCGGCTAACAGCGCGCTCATAGTGAGCCGTTTAAGATTTCAAAAGTAATTGGCTCATCGGCACCTAAATCCACCTTAACGCTATGGCCGATCACTTTTTCTAGCTCATAGGGGGGCAGGCCGCCCTCCACTGGCGATTTGAGCGCGAGGTCTTCGCGCCGCAAAATTGTACCCGCAGCGATGGCTTGGGCCGCCACAATTTGCTTGCCCATTTTGCTCAGGGGATCGCGCTCGGTTTCATAGATGCGCTTCACACCGTCGCCCAAGGCCACTCGTGTACGGCGCAGGTCGCGCACCAGCTTGCTCATACCCGACGGCTCTAATGAAAAGGCGTGATCGGTTCCTTTGTTGGCGCGGTTTAGAGTAAAGTGCTTTTCGATAATGCGTGCGCCCAACACATAAGCCACCACCGACATCGCAATGCCGTTGTCGTGTCCAGACCACCCAATAATCGCCTTCGGGAAGCGTTCTTGATAGGTTTTAATGACCATCAGGTTTAGCTCATCAAACACCGCCGGATAGCCCGACGTGCATTGCAAAATGGCCAGTTGGGAATTGATGGGCATAATGGCATCATAGGCGCGTTGAATATCGGTCATGGTTGCGCCGCCGGTGCTAATAATCATCGGGCGGCCAAACCGCGCAATGTGCGTCATCAGGGGGATGTTTTTCAAATCGCCAGAGGCAATTTTATAGGCCGGCATATCTAGCTCAACCAGAAAATCGGCGCTCACAAAGTCAAAGGCCGTTGCAAAAAAGGTAATGCCAATTTCGCGGGCATAGGCGCGGAGTTCTTGATATTCATCTAGCCCAAATTCAAGATAGTCGCGGTGTTCGCCGTAGGTTTGACCATAGCTATTGCGGTGATCATAGGGCTTGTTATACATCGCGGCAGTATAGAGGCCACGGTTGTCGCGTTTTTGGAGCTTAACGGCGTTGGCCCCACACATTTTTGCCGAGAGGAAGAGTGCCTTCGCCTCATCCACCTGCCCCATGTGGTTGTGCCCAATTTCGGCAATCACATAGCAATCGCTATTCTCATGAATGGCTTGCCCGTTGATGATCAGTTCACGCATAGATTTTACCTTATTGATTATCTTATCTATTTTTGGCTCCATCTTAGAGGACGATGAGTAATTTTGCCAGCATTAATTTGAGATTAACGGGCAAGCGTGGGGTTGAATGTTTTGTTCTGCAAACAAGGGCAAACGGTGCAAATGGCGGGCGTAACCATGATTCCTAAAACAGTATCAGTCGATCACAACTTGTATTTTGGGCTGGCACATTTGACGACGGCTTGACCCCCACCCAAATTGCCGCAACAGTGGGCGTTAAACTGACCCCCCTATAGGTCTACTTGTTGGATCAACTGCCCATCAGCCGCATGATCACCTTGCGGGCCGAACGCCACGCCGCGCTAGCCACCGCCTTAGGCATTAGCACCGCCGAACTGCAAGCCTATTTTGACGACGGCTTGACCCTGCGCGAGATTGCTGAAGATTTGGGACTAGACCTTGAAAGCCTCGATTGGCCCTTGGGCCCTGTTGGCAGAGGCTGGGATGATGATTTTGGGCCGCGTGGGCCGCGGGGTGGTGCAAATTCGCCCGCCGACACCACGCCCAATGCCGAAGCAACCGCCAGCCCCGACGCATAAGCACCACCACAACTGAATACTACCACAACTGCCGAGCCGCATAGATCGGCAGGTTGATACTAGGTCCCTGCTTCGCCACCAATGGGGCCATAAAAAATGACCCACGTCGCAAAGTCATCGCTAAAGCGCACAAAACGATGGTCTACGCCCGCCGCCACAAAAAGCACATCGCCCACCGCAAAGGGCATCACCTCGCCCGCCAACTCAAACTCGCCCGATCCACTGATAATCACATACAATTCATCTTGGGTGTGCGGGGTCTGAAAGTCGTGTTGTTTGGGGGCAAAATATTGCACGCTCATTGTGCCATGCCGCATTACTTCTACATCCCACACGCCCAATTTCCATTTTTCGTCGGCCGGAAAAGGCAACTGACGCATGGCTTCAGCGATGGTGGCTTTCATAGTCTATTCTCCTTTAATTGATCCAGATTGACAGTGATTAGGGCGCACTTGGGGCCGCGAGTGCATAAAACTGCAAGCGCCCCAATTGTGCGGTTGTTGTTTCGTCAGGCGGGTGGATGATGAGCGTATCGAAGGCATCCCAAAACGCGATCACACGCCCACCACCAGCGCCCACACCGCGCCACACCCCCACCCATTCATCAGCGCGATACGCCTCAATTTCGATTGCGCCCGTTAGCGTAAAAGCCAACGCCCAAAACGGACGCGGAAAAGTCAGCGTTAGGGCCGCACCCACTTCCAATTGGCACGCGCCGTCA
>CAZLPC010000408.1:1053-3325 GCA_964561305.1 uncultured Anaerolineae bacterium | reverse complement strand
TATGCAGAACGCCCGTGGGTAAAACGCTATGACCCCAATGTACCAGCCACACTAGCGCCTTATCCACAACAACCCTTACACGCCTTTCTACGCGACAGCGCAAAAAAACACCCCAATCGGACGGCAGTCGTAACCAGCGCCAAGTTGCCCGTTTTGGGCCGCCAATCAAGCAGCCTTAGCTATGGCGATATTGATACGCTTTCTGATGCACTAGCGGTTGCTTTAATTGAACTAGGTGTGAAAAAAGGCGATGCAGTGGCGATTGTTATGCCCAACATTGCCCAATTTGTAATTGCCTTTTATGCGATTTTGAAGGCTGGCGGCGTTGTCGCGGCCAATAACCCAACCTATCCACCTGAAAAGATGGCCCAACAAATCAAAGACTCGGGTGCAAAAATTGCTATTGTGATGAGCTTGTTCTATGAAAGTATCAAGTCGGTGCAAGCCCAAGCCAATCTCGAAAAAATCATTGTTGCCAATGTGAAAGAATATTTGCCCGGAACTGCTAAATTCTTGTTTAGTATTGCCAAAGAGAAAAAAGAGGGCCATGCCCCCACTATTGACCCACGCGATATTGGTTTTCAACAATTGCTAAATCAATATGCAGGGCAAAAGCCAAGTGTAGAAGTAAGTGGCGATGACATCGCTATTTTTCAATATACCGGGGGCACAACCGGTATATCAAAGGCTGCTATGGCAACCCACAGCGCACTCGTTGCTAATACAGTCATGTGTAAGGCGTGGCTAAGTGGGGATGTGCCGGGCGAAGAAGAAGTCTTTTTGGCGGCCATTCCGTTGTTTCATGTTTTTGGTATGGTGGCAGTAATGAGCTTTGCAGTGGGTATGGGGGCTAAAATAGTAATGGTTCCAAATGCCCGCGATATTCTAGACGTAATGGAAAATATAGATCACTTTAAGCCCACTATTTTTATGGGTGTGCCAGCACTTTATAACGCTATCAACAACCACCCTGATTTGTCGAAGTATAGCCTGCGCTCTATTCGCGCCTGCATCAGTGGCTCGGCTCCTTTGCCACCCACAACTAAACAAAAATTTGAGCAGCTCTCTGGCGGCCTAATTTCTGAAGGCTTTGGCATGAGCGAAGCCCCAACCGCTACCCATGCTAATCCGTTGCGCGGTGAAAATCGGACAGGCTCAATTGGGCTGCCTTTTCCTGATATGGATATGAAAATTGTGAGCCTAGAAGATGGCGAAACCCTAATACCAGTGGGCGAACCCGGTGAATTGTGTATGGCCGGGCCACAAATTATGCGCGGCTATCATGGAATGCCCACCGAAACAGCCAATGCGCTACGGACAGATGCCGAGGGCAAGGTATGGCTTTATACCGGTGATGTTGCTCGGATGGATGAAGATGGCTATTTTTACATTGTAGACCGCAAGAAAGACATGGCGCTTATTGGTGGCTTTAATGTCTATCCGCGTGCTGTCGAAGATGTGCTAAACGCGCATCCTAAGGTATTAGAAGTAGGCGTGGCGGCTATTCCTCACCCAGAAAAGGAAGGCCAAGAAGCCTTGAAAGCATGGGTGGTGGTAAAAGAAGGCGAAACCTTAAGTACTGAAGAACTGGTTGAGTTTGCGGGGCAAAAATTAGCCCGCTATGAAGTACCAACCCGCATCGAATTTGTAGAAAGTCTGCCGCGTACCACTGTTGGCAAGATTCTACGGCGCGAGTTGGTGCGCCAAGAGCTAGAAGCCCTAGACAAAACAGAAGGATAAACTTATTTTGACAACGCTTCCCACAGTTCGCGTGGCATTGTTCGACATTTCTGGCACATTGGTATCCATTAATGCGTGGCTGGGTATCACCCAAGCCCCGCAAATTTCAAAGGCAAGGCAACGCTGGCTGATGGGAAGCAATTTACCCATTTATGCTGCATGGAAGGTGCGGCTATATAGCGAGGTACGTTTTCGGGATCATTGGATTCGGGCGCTTGCGGGCATATTGCGCGGCTTTAACGAATCTGAAATTAACACTATCTTTGACTGGGGCGTAAATAACTATCTTGTTCCTCATTATCGCGCTGATGTAATCGCCGAATTGCACCAACTTCAACAAGCTGGCGCAAAGGTGATCATTGTCTCTAACATTTTTCAAGGTTTTGTGAATACATTATCGGCCCGCTTGGGTGCAGATGGAGGCATTGGCACAATGCTAGCCTATGACAGCAATGGTCTTGCCACGGGTAAAATCGCTTCTGCACCCAGCGCTGGGCAGCAAAAAGTAGATAATGTAGCGGCATGGTTGGCT
>CAZLPC010000408.1:0-1043 GCA_964561305.1 uncultured Anaerolineae bacterium | reverse complement strand
GGCTACCCACCACCTTACTATTGACTTGGCGACAGAGGGGGCGGCCTATGCTGATAGTATTTCGGATGTTCCCCTTCTGGCTGCCACCAAATATCCTACTGCCACCTATCCAGATGCTCAATTGCGAAGTCATGCCCAACAGCACCAATGGCGTATTCTCGGCTAAAAATAAGGTCTATGCAATCAAAAAGCCCTGCGTTCGCAGGGCTTTTTGATTGCATACATTCGACCAGTAGTTTTTAGTCGAAACCACCACCAAAGCTAATGGTTGGTGTGCGCGTTAGTGTTCGGGTTGCTGTTGCCGTATTGGTGCGCGACGGTGTTGGCGTGATGGACGGCGTATTGGTGCGCGTCGGCGTTAAGGTGCGGGTTGGTGTATTCGTCCGCGTGGGTGTATTCGATGGAGTGCGCGTATTGGTTGGTGTGCGCGTCCGGGTTGGTGTAAATGTGCGCGTGGGTGTATTAGTACGCGATGGTGTTGGCGTAATAGACGGTGTATTGGTACGGGTTGGGGTCCGTGATGCCGTAGCTGTATTGGTTGGCGGTAGTGTATTGGTCCGCGTAGCAGTATTCGACGGCGTATAGGTCGGCGATGGTGTAAAGGTGTTTGTAGGTGTAAGGGTATTGGTTGGAACCGGCGTGTCACTGGGGGTCAACGTTAACGTTGGAGTTGGTATGTCATTAATGGTGGCCACACAATTTTCCATTGTAATGGTCGAGCCATTGAAATCCCACCGATAAACACCTAAGTTACCAAGATTTGGATTCGCGCCAAGACCGTCAAAGTCGAGATAAATATTGATGGTTTGGTTAGACCCTACAATTGGCGAAATATTCCATGACGGATCACCTGTACCTGCCTCGGTTGCGGCAGTTGGCGATGTGTAGTCAGTTCCATCCCACACTTTGATATTGCCGGGGGTGTTAAATGTACCCAAGCCAACTTCAACCTCGTCGGCAAAACCACCTGTAGGAACGCGCCAGTTAAAGTTGATGCCCGTAATCCGCAACGGAATGGGGTTAGTGTTGGTTAGGCGGAAGCG
>CAZLPC010000407.1:2680-3326 GCA_964561305.1 uncultured Anaerolineae bacterium | reverse complement strand
CAAAGTGTCGTCCCTACAATGGCGCGGCCATGCGGTTTTCGGGCTGTACCTGTGTGCCAGTCCAAGATACAAATTGTGTCTAGTGAGTGTTAAATAAAGGGTGCAAACATGGGGTTGCGGCGCAATGCATCGTTGATGCGGCGGTTGCCCAGTTCAATTAGCGCACCTGCCAGCCGTTCGGTGGTCAGCAGGGTGTGACCGTTGTCCCAACATTCAAAAGCCAACGTCCGCACCACTTTTTGCACCGCATCGGGGGCTAGGGGTCGCACATCGTTCCAAAGCCAGCCGCGTTGTTCATAAAGGGCGGGGTCTAGGATGGTTTGGCTATAGTGGGCTGCGGTGCTTGCAAAACTATCGGGGTCGAAGAAGGGAGTATGGAGCTGCCCGCTATTCAGATCGATGTGTTGCACATGGGGTGGCTCGTGGGCAGAAAGGCGTAAAATAGCGACGGTTTGATACAATTGGCGCATCCAAAAATTGCTGGCGGCGATCCCACCCGGATTAACCACCCACACCCCATCGCGCTGAAGCACAAGCGGAATATGGGTATGGCCATACACAATTACATCGGCATAATGTTGGCGGGCGAGGGTTAGGCGGCGGTTAAGATGCACGTCCCAGTCGTCGGTGCGGCTGGCCAGTTCGC
>CAZLPC010000407.1:0-2670 GCA_964561305.1 uncultured Anaerolineae bacterium | reverse complement strand
CGGGCAAGTGGCTGTGGCACAACACCACGCGCCGCCCGCCAATAACAAGCGTTTGCAGATAGGGCAAGGCCTCGGTAAGCGCGGCGGGGTCATCGTTGCCATGCACACCGACCACAGGTGCAATTTCGGCCAGTTGATCCAGCACTTTCATAGAGCCAGCATCACCAGCGTGCAGAATCAAGTCTGTGCCCGAAAAAGCAGCAAAGACCGACGGCGGCAAGCTGCGCCAGCGTTCTGGGATATGAGTATCTGCAATAAGACCAACGGTTACCAAATGACATTTACTCCTTAAGCGCCAGAAAAATCCTACTGATTGTTTACAATGTGGTTAGTTCACATTTTAACACGGTTTGATAATTCGTGGTGGGTTTAAGCGCATGAACGGGAGAAAATGTCGAAAATTTCACAGATTTTTCACGAGTTCTTTATGCGCTCCAACTCGCGCTCGAAGCTAAGTGCAAATATATGTACTTGGCTGGTTGGGGCCGCAAGGTTATAGTCGCGGATGCGTTTGTTCAGTGCATCTAGGCTGGCCTTAAACTGGTCTTGGGCGTTTTGCCAGTGCTGGCGCGAGTCAGCATTGATGGTTTGTTGGGCAAACCACCGCCATGCTTGCTTAAGGGTTTGACGCGCTTTTTCAGTATCGGCTTCAATCACTTGGCGCTCGCCAATCCATGCGGGGGTTACGCCAGCCTGCTGCATAATGTGATATGCGCCGCGCAACTCGCGGGGGGTGTGCGGGTTGGGGTTTAGGTTAAGGGGTTTGCCATGGCCGGGTAGGTTGTCAAATTGGCCATCGTCTATGGCGCGTCGAATAATATCATCAATCCACATATCAAGTCCTATCGCAATCAACTCATCTTTACTTTCGTGTTTCAACAATGGTAGCATAGAAATGTGTATGCGGTTTATTGAAATGTGGTCTTAGTTCGAGAAGTGGGCGAATCTGTGGTCGCTCCTACAGAATGGCATGAGACAGAAACGACGATGAAAAAACAACCATGACAACCCACGATCAAATTTATTCTGCCATTCAATCGTTGCAAACGCGGCGCGAGACGTTGGGCGAAGCCGCCTATAAAACCATTGTGGCAGCCTTAGAAGCCGAACTGGCCACCCTGACCGAGCCCTATGTGGCGCAGCCAGCTTTGCTAGCCGTCGAGTCGGCGCTATTGCTGTTTGCGGACCAACACAGCGCCGAGTTTAAGGACCTTTGGACTGTAATAGCTGATCAATTTAGTAACCGTGTAGCCTCACAAATTGGCGAGCATGGGAGTGTTATTTTTAGTGGGGGGCTGTTGCAAGACGATTTGACAGGAGCCGTGTATGCGGGGTTGCAGATCGTCAAAACCCAGCATATTCCATTGATGGTGACCTTGGGCCCCATCCAGCCCGAAGCCCTAGAAGCGTTGTGGACATCGCTATTAAATGCGCCCGAAGCGGTTCTTTATATTACTGGTGAAGCCTATCAGTTGATTCGGGGAATTTTTGTGGCCCGCACCACCCCTTATCCCAACTTGTATCGTATTGTAGAAGCCAAAAGCCGCGCTTTTCCAATCGGGCATATCCAGCTAGAAGCCATTAGCCGCGACATGATCGGACGCGATACCGAACTAGGGCAACTAAAGGCGCTTTTCGGGCGGGCCCAAGCGCAGCGCCAAGCGCTGGGGGCGTTGGTGGTGGGCAATAGCGGCGTGGGCAAGTCGCGCTTATTGTTGGAGCTAGATAAGTGGATCGAGTTGTGGCCGCATAATGTGTGGCATCTTGAAGCCCAAGCCACCGACAACACGCGCAGTGTTGTGTATGGCCTTATCCGAGAGTGTTTGGCCTATCGGTTTGAGATTGACGAGGGCGACGACGACAAAATAGTACGCCGAAAGCTGGCTAGCGGTATCGCTGATCTGTTGGGCCCCGCTGCCCACGATACCACCCATTTTATCGGCCAATTGATAGGCTATGACTTTTCGGATAGTCCGTATTTGATCGATGTGCGGGCCGATAGCCAACTGTTTCGCAACACCGCCTACGAAATGTTGCTCAGGGTGATGCGGGCTGCGGCTGCTGAGTATGATGCCGTGGTCTATTTGCGCCTAGATGATGTGCATGATAGCGACGCGGCCTCGTTAGAACTTTTGCAATATTTATTAACGGCCGTCATAGACTTTCCGTTGGTGGTGGTGGCCGCGGCCCAGCCTGCCCTCTATGACGTGCATAAGTCAGACCAGTTGCTGGGGTCAGGCTTTCAGATTATCAATTTACGCTCGCTATCAGAGAGTATTGCCGGCCAGTTATTAGATCAGATTTTTGGGGTGGGGCGCTTGCCGATGAAGTTGCGCCAAGAATTCATCGCCCGCACTGGCGGCAACCCCTATCATATTGAAGAAGCCATTCGGCTGTTGCAAGACGATGGCATCTTGATTTACGAAAATGGAACATGGCGCATTATTGAAGGGCACACCCCTGTCATCCAAATTCCGTCCACGGTAGATGGCGTGTTGCAAGCTCGCCTAAACAGCCTGCCCCCCGATTCTCAAGCGATTTTGCAACAAGCAGCAGTGGTGGGGCGCATTTTTTGGGACAAAGCCCTGATTCATTTGCAGGCCATTCATCCTATGCCGCGCACACCCCAAATCATCGAAAGCACATTATGGGATTTGATTCAGCGCGGTA
>CAZLPC010000406.1:0-3344 GCA_964561305.1 uncultured Anaerolineae bacterium | reverse complement strand
ACACAGGGATCCGCCCCTACAATGGGGTGGTCATGCGGGTTTGCGGGGCTGTGCCTGTGTGCCAGCCCAAAACACCCAATTGTGAACGACTGAATTTGCCCCTTATTTGCGGAACGCGGCAATAATACACTTTAAAAAATAATATGGGTTAAGATTGGTGGCCCGCCCGCAGCTAAAACCTGCGGGCGAGAGGATTGGCCAATATAGCACGGGGATTCATTCCCGCGCAAGAGGGATAACCCATTTGTATATGTTAAAGCGTCCTATGCCAACTTTACACAAAAACCGCGTGGTCGCCCCAGAAAAACCCGTTTTTGGATGGCGGCCGTGCGGGATTTGTAGCGTGTAGCATACAGGCCGCCCATTTTCATCGCAAGGGTTTACTCGGCGGGATCGGGCTGCAACAGCGCGTTTTTCAGCTCATCGCGCCAAATTCTGGCACTGGGAATATAGGCCCCAAAGCCCGACCCAAACTCCCAATAGCACCAGCCCAGACCGCGTGCTTCTGCACCCGACACAACAGCGGCTGTCCACTCGACGCGCTCGGTCATCTCGGCCCGAGAGTAGGCCCCAAACTCGCCAATAAACAACGGCACGCCGTTATCTTCACTCCATGTCACCATCGTATCTAAATCGGTGGCCAAGTCCTCTACTTCGGCGGGTGTGCCCCAGTCTGTGCCCAACCAGCCGCCCGCGCCATCTACCCACTCTGCGCCTTGATGCGTAAATTGGAAGGGCAGATAATAATGCACCGTGGCGATCAGGTTATCATCGTCGGGCAGTTCCATCGCTTGCAAGCCGTCCAAGCTGTTCCAGTCCGATCCCCCCACCACAATGATGCGGTTGGCATCCACACTACGAATAGTGGACACCAACACGGGCTGAAGCGCGTTCCATTTTTCATCGTCCAGCGCGGCGTTGGGTTCGTTCAACACTTCCAACAAAAGCCCATCAGGATAATCTACAAAATGGGCCGCAATTTGCAGCCACAAAAAGATGAGGCGCTCGGAATGCCCATCGGGGTCGCTCATCATTGCTTCATAATGATGGATGTTGAGGATCACGTTTAGGTCGCGGGCCAACGCCTGATCCACCACATCGGTCACACGCGCCATAAAGTCGGGGTCAATGGTATAGGGGTAGGTATCTTCGGCATAAGCCGACCAGCGCACCGGCACGCGCACCGTGTCGAAACCCGCTTCTGCGATCACGTCAAAATGTTCTTCCACTATTAGATAGCCCCACACCCCTTCAGAGGGCGCTTCTAGGCCGTTGCCCATATTGATACAGCGCCCAATGGGTGACTCTACGGCTGTTTCTCCGTCTTGGGCGGTGGCGGGCAGCGCGGCCCAGCCCAGCCCCAAGACCATCATCAGCGCGACAAAACCAACACCGCGCCACACAAAAACAGATTTTATCAATTTGGTTTGCATCAAAACACCTTCGCTTGCATTCATAAAATGAGAGAATAGGAAATTAAAGAATAGCCAGCCACACCATATTAAAGAAAAACGTGGCCCGCACACCGGGTCGCCCCTAAAATGGCGCAGCCATGCGGTTTTTGGGGCAGAAGTTGGGCCTGTTGGCCCGCCTAAAATGCCCCCAATGGGACTTTGCAAAAGCCCTGAATTTGACAACAGCCACAGGCCATCGGGCCTGTCTCTGGTATAATTCGACTTCCTATTATACCGACAAAACCCAACAGTGTGTGACACCCTTAGTTGTCCGCCGTGATTGTAGTTGATCGTTGATTGCGCGACTGGGTTTCAACCCACAGGGCTGTGTGGTCTATTCCCTATTTCTCTAGTCCCTAAAAATGGAGTGCAATATGTCTATACCCCCAAATGTACAATTGCTGCCCGAACTCGAAAAAGAAGTAGCGCGGCGGCGCACATTTGCCATTATCTCGCATCCTGACGCGGGCAAAACCACCCTGACCGAGAAGCTCTTGCTGTATTCTGGGGCTATCGAAGAAGCGGGATCGGTGCGGGCCCGCAAAAACCAACGCAGCGCCACCTCTGACTGGATGGCGATGGAGCAACAGCGCGGCATTTCCATCACGTCGACGGTGCTGCAATTCGAGCGCGACAATGTGCTGTTTAATTTGCTAGACACGCCCGGCCATCAAGACTTTAGCGAGGACACTTATCGCACGCTGATCGCCGCCGACAGTGCCGTGATGGTGCTAGACAGCGCCAACGGCATCGAGTCGCAGACCAAGAAGCTGTTTGAGGTCTGTCGGCAGCGCAATTTGCCCATTCTGACCTTTATCAACAAAATGGATAACTATGGGCGCGATCCATTGGATTTGCTAGATGAGATCGAGCGCGTGCTAAACATTCAAGTAACGCCCATCAACTGGCCGGTGGGGCAGGGGCAGTCTTTTAAGGGCATTTATGACATTATCCAACAGCGCGTGATGCTGTTTGAACGCACCGCCCGCGGCAAGCATAAGGCCCCCGTCATGGTGACGGGCCTAGACGACCCCGCCTTGTCGGATTTAATCGGCGAAAACGCCGCCGCCCAATTGCGCGACGATGTGGAACTGGTGACGCAGGCGGGTGTGCCGTTTGATCAAGAGTTGTTTTTAGCGGGCCAGCTTACCCCCGTCTATTTTGGTAGCGCCCTCAACAACTTTGGCGTAGAGCCGTTTTTAGAGGCAATTGTCAACTTTGCCCCGTCGCCGCGCCCACGCCCCACCCACGCCGACGGCAACATTGCCCCCACCGATGCCGTTTTTAGCGGCTTTGTGTTTAAGATTCAAGCCAATATGGATCCGCGCCATCGGGATCGCATGGCGTTTTTGCGCGTTTGTTCGGGGCGCTTCGAGAAAGATATGGTGGTCAACAATCCGCGCTTGGGGCGCAGCATCCGTATGAGCCGCCCGCATCGGCTATTTGCCCAAGACCGCGAAACGGTCGAGGTGGCCTATCCGGGCGATATTGTCGGCCTCAGCAATCCGGGCGTGTTTGCCATTGGCGATACTGTTTGCAGCGAGGGCGCGTCGTTTGCATTTGTGGCCATCCCGCCGTTTCAGCCCGAACTATTCGCCATCTTGCGCAACGAGTCCATCGAGACCTATAAGCAGTTTAACAAAGGCGTAGAGCAACTGCGCGAAGAAGGCGTGGTGCGCGTGTTGTATCCGGTAGATAGTGGGCGGCGCGAGCCTATTTTGGCGGCCGTGGGCGAATTGCAGTTTGATGTGGTGCTGGCGCGGCTGTTGGCCGAGTATAACGTGAGCGCCCGCGTGGATCGGCTATCTTATACCAACGCCTATTGGATTGAAGGCAGCCCCGACGACATCCAAGCCATAGCGCTCAACCCATCCTCCCGTGTCACGACCT
>CAZLPC010000405.1:1806-3346 GCA_964561305.1 uncultured Anaerolineae bacterium | reverse complement strand
CCGCCGTCAATGCGCTGTCGTTGGTGGATTTGGGCGGCGGGCAGTGGCGGGTGGCCACCACCAGCAACAACGGCCAAGTGACGTTATGGAACGCCAACACCGGCAATGTCATCTTTAATCTGCAAGGCCACCCCCCAACCGAAAGCGTGAATGCTGCTGCTTTTGGGCCCGCTGGCGCATTTTTAGTGACCGGCAGTATCACCAGCTTGATCGTGTGGGATACCACCACCGGCACGGCCCGCGCCGCGCTAGACCGTAGCCTAAACATCAATTTAGCCGATGGCGCGTCGTTGTTTCACACCGACCGCATTAACGCCGTGGCCATGAACCCCACTGGCAACCGCGTGGTCACTGCTTCCGCCGACACCACGCTGAAGGTGTGGGCCTTCGACGGCAACAGCCTTAGCCTAGAGCGCACCCTTAACGGCCACAGCGATGCCATCACCGACATTGCCTATAGCAAAGATGGCTTTACGATTGTCTCGGCGGCGGTGGCCTTCGACCAAAGTTTGATCGTGTGGGATGCCTTCACGGGCCTTCAACTGGCGCGCCTAGAGGAGCATACTGGCAGCGTGAACGCGGTGGCTTTTGTAGACGACGGCTTGCGCGTGGTGTCGGGCGCTGCCGATGATTCGGTGATTTTGTGGGATATTGAAAACGGCGCACTTATTCAGCGCCTAAGCGGGCCCAACAACGACATCAGCGATGTGGTCTTTAGCCCCGATGGGCGCTTGGCGGCCGCCGCCAGCCGCGACCGCAACGTGTATGTATGGGACTTAACCACCATCAATCCGCCACGGGTGTTTAGCGGCCATACCAATGAGGTCGCGGTGCTAGACTTCAGCCCCGATGGGCGGCGCATTGCCTCGGGCTCGGTGGATCAGACCATTCGGCTGTGGGATGTCGCAACGGGGGCTACCCTTCTCACGCTAACCGGCCACACCAACCGCGTCTTAACGCTGGATTTTAGCCCCAACGGGTTGTTGTTGGCTTCTGGCTCGCGGGATGATAACGTCATTATTTGGGACACCAGCACCGGCCAAGCGCTGGCCACCTTGGCGGGCGGCAGCGACGTGAACTCGTTGGACTTTAGCGAGGACAGCCTGCGCCTAGTAGTGGGCACACGTAATCGTCAATTGCGCGTGTGGGATGTGGCCACGCTGCAACTCATCAACACCTTTCAGGACTTTGGCGGCGGCTCGATCACCAGCGTTCGCATTAGCCCCGATGGAACGTTGGCGCTGGTCGCCGATAGTCGCGATGCTAAACTGATTGATATGAGTACGGGGGTTATCGTCCGCACGTTGCGCGGCGGCCATCGTTCAACGGTCAACAATGTCGCCTTTAGCCCCGACGGGGCGCTAGCACTAACCGCCGGCGCAGATGCGCTGTTGGTGGTGTGGGATGTGGCCACTGGACGCTGCATTCAGACCTTGATGGTCGATCGGCTCTATGAAGGCATGAATATTCAGGGCGCGATCGGATTGACAAAAGCTCAAGAAGCGACGTTGAAAGCCTTAGGAGCGATCGCCCTGTGAAG
>CAZLPC010000405.1:0-1796 GCA_964561305.1 uncultured Anaerolineae bacterium | reverse complement strand
GGCGCTGGATGGGCATCGGGCCTCGGCCAATAGTGTGATGTTTGGGCCCGTGGGGGCATTCGCCCTGAGTGGGGGGTCGGATGATGTGTTGCTGTTGTGGCGCATTGACTCGTTGAATGCGCTTATTGATTGGACATTTAGCAATCGGCTGATCAATGACGAATTAAGCTGCGAGGAGCGCGAGGTGTTCTTGTTGCCCACCTGCAACAACGACAATATTTTCCCGACACGCACGCCATTTTTAGCGCCAACCAGCCCGGCCCAAGTGCCCAGCGCCACGCCTTCGACTACGCCGGGCAGCGTCTATCGGCCTGCTAGGCGATAGGATAATTATCCTGTCTCATCATTAACAGGTACGGCGGGCAGGATGATCGACTTTAACAAAATAACATGGAAGACTGGTGGCCCGCCCACAGCTAAAACCTGCGATCTACATTTCTAAACCCCCGTTGAGGCTGTACTGGCCGCGACTAGCCCCGTAGGGGGTTGGCCGCTATAGCGTGGGGATTCATTCCGGCGCAAGGGCGATAACCCATTTTTGTTAACATGCATAGGGATAACGGCGGTCGAGAAGTATTTCGACCCTGCGAATCCCTCACGGCCGCGCCATTTTGTAGGGGTCGGGTACACCGACCCGTTTCCAAGCACTTACCGACATCAATCGGGGGCATGTTTTTGCCTAGCGCGGGTATATCGTCGCTTTGCGTGTGGGGTGGTGTGATTTATAATCTGCCCCTGAAAGACCGATGAAATGTCTTGTATCGTCTGATAACCCAACAAGAGTTGTGTCTTATGAAAAAAATCGTCTGGCTTTGGCATGTTGTTTGCAGCGTGGTTTGTGGTGTGGTGATGGTGGGTCTGTGGGGTGGGGTGCAGAAAACGACCGCCCAATCCCCCACTTGTACCGTGTCGGTGGCGGGGCCCATCAGTCAATATGTGTTGCCGGCTGTCAATTCGGGCAGTTTTGGGCAAACGCCGGCCAACCAACTATCATTGGTGGTGGTGGGCCAAGCCGAAGATGGGCGCTGGTACGCGCTTCAGTTGCCCAACAGCAACCCGCCCACCTACGCTTGGATCGCGGCCAGTGACCTCGCCAGCACCGATGGCGCGTGCGGGGATGTGCCAGTCGTCAACCCCAACGATGTCGGGGCCAGTTTGGCCGCGTTTGAAAGCGACGCGCCCGCCACCTCGGACGATTTGCCAGAATGCACCATCAGCGCCACTGAAGCCAACATTCGGCAAACTCCATCCACCCAAGCGCAAATCGTGGGCGAGTTGAAGCCGGGCGTGGCCCGCGCCATTGGGCGCACTGCCGACGGCGCGTGGTTTGAAGTGGAGTTGCCCACGGGGCGCGGCTGGATCGCGCAGATTGTGTCGTCGCAAAGTGGCGATTGTGCGGCCCTGCCCGTCACGGCCTCATTGACCAGTACCACGGCGGCGTGTCCGGCCGGCTTTGCGGGCTATACCCAGCCCCGCGTGGCGGTGGGGGGCGCGGGGCGCGTGTTGGCCCAAAGCGGGCGCGTGCGCTCTGACCCCGATACGGCGGCTTCCATCTTGTTCCAAATTCAAAGCGGCGGCCAATTTAGCATTATTGATGGGCCCCAATGCAACGATGGTATTGTGTGGTGGTCGGTGCAACAAAGCGGGCGCACTGGCTGGATCGCAGAGTCTGAAGTGTCGGGCACATATTTGATCGAACCCGTGGCCCAATCCACCACGCCCACGCCGTTTGCTTGTGATGCGGGCAACCCCAACTATCGCCCCAGCCGATTGCGCCTAGGCGACACCACCGCCAT
>CAZLPC010000404.1:0-3357 GCA_964561305.1 uncultured Anaerolineae bacterium | reverse complement strand
CACTTATCGCTTCCTTGCCCTAGACGGCCAAACCTATACGGGCACAAAACGCTATGAAACCGCCCGCAACCTCCCCCGCGAGGGCGATATACTAATGATCACTTATAGCATGGACAAGCCCGACCGCAGCCGCCTTTCTCAAGATGTACAATCCGGCGGGGGTATCATTATTTTTATTGGCTTAGGTGGGGTTTTTGTCGTGATTGGTGCAGTGATGGCGATAGTGGGTCTGGTTGGGCTTATCACATAAAAGGGGTTCAGTATGCGAACACAATATAGTCGGAGAAAAACTAGCCGTTTAAGCCATACAATTGATGGCTCAAAAAAACCATACCTTGTTTTGATGCTGGTGGGGGCAATATTTGCGGGTGTTGGGGGATTGTTGATGATTCTAGCTTGGTCGGAATATAACACCAATAGCCAGTTGCAAGCCGATGGCGTAGAAGCTAGGGCGGACGTAATAGAAATTGATCGCGTAACTCAGCAACGAGATGGCCGCATTGAAGTTAAATGGGACGTTACCTACCAATTTCGGGACAATACAGGTCGCCTTTATACAGACACCAACCGCTACACAAAATCTGAAAGTGTGCCCAATCAAGGCGACATGATCATGATCACCTATCTCCCCAGCGATCCCAACACCAATCTCCCAACCGCAGCGCTAGAATCAAATACATTTTATTTTTTCATCATCATATTCACTGGCGCATTTGTAGTAGTGGGTGTGGGATTATTACTAGGGGGCATTTTCTTAGCAAGTAAGCAGCATCTAAAAGACAGCAACACTATAGCTAAAGATGAATTAGTTGGAGACCAACCATGGATACCTTAACAACCATTGTAGTGATTGTGGCAATTATTGTGGCCCTTATATTTTGTGTCGGTTTCGTAGCGGGCCTATTGGGTGGGCGCTCTAAGGACCGCTAAAATATGCCAAGCAACCTAATCATTATTGAGACTTGCCTGCTACAGTAGCCAAGTATGCTATCCGTCGCTATACTGTAGGGGATTATCTTTCTCGTGCTAGGTGACACAAAACTATGAGTTTAAACGATCTGTCTGGAAAAACGCTCGGACAATATCAATTGCAACGATTGTTAGGGGTAGGGGGCATGGGTGCGGTCTATGAGGCCTATCAACCCAGCCTAAAGCGTGTTGTAGCCTTAAAACTATTACCCGACTCCCTATCGAGGCAACCGGGTTATGCGGCTCGGTTTACCCGCGAAGCCGAAACTGCTGCATCATTAGAACACCCGCATATTGTTCCCATTTATGATTATGGCACAACCGACGGAATTAGCTATGTAGCTATGCGCTTGCTATCGGGTGGCAGCCTAGAAGAACGCCTCGCTCAGCAAGGAGCGTTGCCACTGTTGGTGATTGCCCGCATCTTAAAAGATTTGGCCAACGCCTTAGACTATGCCCATGGGCGCGGCGTTATTCACCGCGATATTAAACCCAGCAACGTGATGTTTGATGACCAAAACAACGCATTTTTAGTGGATTTTGGGATCGCAAAGTTGCTAGAGGCCACACAAGGGCTGACACAAACTGGCGCAACCATGGGTACGCCTATTTTTATGTCGCCCGAACAATGGAAAGCTGAAGATGTATCGCCGGCCAGCGACCAATATGCGTTGGGTGTATTGTCCTACTTTTTGGTGACAGGCAAAGCACCCTTTGAAGCCACCACGCCCTTTGCTTTGATGCATAAGCATATTAACGAGACACCGCCTGCTGTTCATCTTATCACCGAAAACCCACTGCACAGCCCCGTGTCGCCCATTATTTTGCGGTCGTTGGCCAAGTTGCCCGAAGATCGCTACCCAACCATTGTTGACTTTGCCGATGCGTTTGAAAAGGCGGCCCAACGCGAAAAGCGTGCCACTACCGATAGCGCAATCATTCGTAAAACGCCCGATGTCGTCATGGTTCGGAAGCCGTCACGGTTGCCATGGGTTTTAACGGGTATCACGACCTTGCTAGCGCTGGGATTTATGGTCGGTATGATTATTGCTTTGACGACGGATGACAATGCTGGGGCAACGCCTGATGTGAGCGCACTCAATACGGCCAATGCTGTTATCACCAGCCAAGCAGAGGCTTTTGCTGGGTTTGATACAACGCTGGCGGCCCAAAACAACATCGCCACCGAAAGTATCATTGATGCCAACACCACGCGCATCGCCATTCAAAATGATGGCACTCGTGCTGCTGAAGACTTTGATGCGACCCTGACCCAGATTGCTAGTATCAACGCGGGTGTTGCTGGCGATACGACCGAGTTACAAGCGACAATTGAGGCCCAAGCCACCGAACAAGCCGATTTAGAAGCCACATCAGAAGCACGTAGCACTGAGTTTGTGTCTACGCTTGATGCGGTTGGGATCACGGTGACGGCCCAAATTGAAAAAATTGCAACACTAAACGTCATCGTATCGCAAACAGTGGTCCCGTCTTCTCGCGGTAATGACACACCCGCGGACATCTCTTTTACGGGCAATGTTACTGCGTCAACGGGCGTTTATAGCAACAGCACCACCACCAGCCGCGTATTGGGATTGATCAATCCCGGCACAAGTTTTGCGGTGACAGGCATTTCTGAGGACGAGCTATGGTATCGCATCGAGTTTACGAACGCATCGGGCATAACAGTTGAAGGTTATACCGAAACCGGGTCAATTGTGCTGCTAACCGGCAGCGTGGATCAGCTACCACGCTTTGGTCGGGTGGGGCCCACTGCCACCCCTTCACCCACTGTTCAGGTCATTCGTGGCACAGTTAGCCAACAGACGGCTATCTATAGCAGCGATAGTATTTCGAGTCGGGGTCTGGGATTGTTAAATGTGGGCGATGAATTTACAGCCACGGCAATAACACCCGATGGACAGTGGTATGAAATTGAATATGTCAACACATTGGGCCCACAGCGTGGCTTTATTCAAGCCACTAATGTTATTCTGTATGGCACTTCGACAGGATTGCCAGTGCTAGACAATTAGGGTAGGGGCGACTGCCCACAAGTTTTCCGTATAAAAAGGAGGCCAGCACCATGGTAGCAGTGTTGTTGGTTATTGGTATGGCTTGGCTGGTGGGCAGCCTAACTCTATTTTTACATTTTGTATCGCGGCAATATGGGGCGTTGCCGTTGTCATTCTTTTTGGCAGCATTGGTCGCTATTCTCGACATGTTCGAGTTTGCGCCATTTCTCATCATTCCGACTGAAGGCGTGGTCTTACTGATCGCGCCGGATGTGTTTATCCCCTCCATTCTCATTATCATTTTGGTGCTATATGTCGTCAATGGCACCCATGCAGCCCAACTAGCTATCTATGGCATTATGGGAGTGGGTGT
>CAZLPC010000403.1:2520-3366 GCA_964561305.1 uncultured Anaerolineae bacterium | reverse complement strand
ATAAAGGGCCACCGTCTCGCGGGCGGCTTTGTCCCAGCTGAAGTGGGCTGCTTGTTGTGGGCCACGCTGGCGCATGGTTTGTTGCAAGGCTTCATCCCCCAAAACGGTTTCTAGGGCATGGATCATAGCATCTATATTTTGCGGATCAAAATAAAGCGGCACATCGCCCCCCAATTCGGGCAAGCTACTTGCATTGCTAGACACAATCGGCACACCACACGCCATAGCTTCTAATAATGGCAAGCCAAACCCTTCATATACCGACGGCATTACCATAGCCGTTGCTGCACTATAAACAGCGGCCAAATCCTCATCTGCGATATAACCCGGAAAAACGACATGCTCCGTTGCCCCTAAATCATGAATAGCATTAAAAAAATCGTCATATAGCCAGCCTTTGCTGCCCACTACCACCAATTTCAAATCAGGATCGTTTTGGCGCAGATGCATTAATGCCTGTACAAGGCGGCTATAGTTTTTACGCGGCTCGATTGTGCCGACAACTACTAAAAAACGTGACGGTAGCTGATAATGTTGGCGCACAGTGGCAATTTGTTGGGGGGTGGGGGCGCTAAAACCGGGCGCGGCGGCTTCATAAATAACCGTGATTTTTTCGGGTGGAACATGATAATGGGTGATCAGATCGCGCTTAGTGGCTTCAGAAATGGCGATGATGGCCGTGGCCCGCTTAACAAACAAGGGCATGGCATTGTTTAAAAAGATATGATTAAGCCGCTTATGATGTTCGGGAAACAATTTAAAGATCAAATCGTGTACGGTTAAAATAGTCGGGACACCGCGCAGCGGGATCAATAAATGTTCATGGGCATGAAACAGGGCCGCATT
>CAZLPC010000403.1:0-2510 GCA_964561305.1 uncultured Anaerolineae bacterium | reverse complement strand
TAAATGGCACACGTCCTAACTGCCCCATCCACACCGCCATGCGCCATGGCTTATAGCCTAGACGCACGGGTCGGCTGGCTAAATGACTTAAGTCGGAGATAACACGGCTACGCCCTGCAATATGATTATAAAATAACGTTGGTTCTTGGCGCAGATAGGGCAGCATAGCATGAGTCAGGGTGCGGCTATAGCGCCCCAAACCTGCCGAAACATTTACACCTGCCGAAACATCAAGATACAGCGTCATAAATTCACTCCATTTTGGCATGATTGGCGCACATTGTAGCAAAAAATTTGCAATAATAGCGGCATGTTACCAATAGAAAAGGATGTTTAAGATGGAAACCCTAGCCGTTGGGCAAAGTCATACCTTTATACGAGTAGTGGCCCCACAACACACCGCCCGCTATCTTAAAAGTGGCGATTTATTGGTGTTTGGCACACCAGCCATGCTGACATGGTTTGAAGAAGCGGCGGTGGCCCTTGTTGAGCCTACATTGGCAACCGAACAAACCACAGTAGGTGTGCAGATTGAAAGCACACATGTTGCACCTGTACCCGTTGGTGGGCGTATCACAATTACAGTGACGATTACCGCGCTTGAAGGTAAGCGCATTTATTTTGCCACCCAAGCCATGATCGGCCCAACACTGGTCGGCGATGGCTCGCATCAGCGTGTTATCGTAGACCGCAACTCCTTTATGGCAAAGGCGGATACAATGGCCGCCGAGCGTGGACTATAACCAACGCCATAAAAATCGGGAGGCGCAACATTCGCCGCCAACGCCACGGCTGCCGAATCAAACGAAACAGCCACTCTAGGCCAAGACGTTGCATCCAATGGGGCGCACGCGGCACAATCCCCGCGATAAAGTCATACGCGCCCCCCACACCCATCGCTACCTTAACGGCTAGATGAGCGCGGTGTTGGTCAATCCATAAGTCTTGTTGGGGTGCACCATAGGCCACTAATAAAATATCGGCTTGGCTAGCATTGATGCGCCCAATAATGTCGTCGGCTTCATGAGGATGCGGGCTGCCCGCATACGTACCCACAATTTGCAAAGTAGGATAACAATCCGTCAGTATGTCAGCAGTTTGCTCTGCCACACCCGGCGCAGCCCCCAGCAAAAATAGTCGCCAGCCCGATACTGCGGCACGTTCGGCGATGAACTGCACGCCATCTGTGCCCGTAACCCGCGCTGGTAAGGGCGTACCCAATAGCCTCGCTGCCAATACAACCCCTATACCATCAGCAATGCAAGCATCGGCTCCCTGTAATACGCGATAAAAAGGCTCATTTTTTGAGGCAATCACAAAAAATTCGGGGTTAACGGTGCATATATGATGCAAACGTTGACTGTCGCGCACCCATTTGTCAATTTGATCAAGCCATGTAGCGTAGGTGTGGGCGTGGATAGGTATACCCAAAATCTTAATTTGCTCAACCATGCGCGGCCTGCTCTAGCACTTGTACTGTTTGGCGGGCGGCTTGGGCCCATGTAAAGCGTTCTGGCTGGGCTAGGCCGCGTTCAATCATTGTCTTGCGTTCGGCTAGGCTTAAATGTGTTAATTGCAACAGGCCCGCCGCAATACTCTCGACCGATTCTGGATCAACATAAATTGGCGCGTCGCCCCCTAACTCTGGTAAAGAGGATGTGTTGGCACACATAACGGGTGTGCCGCAGCGCATGGCCTCTAAAATTGGGAAGCCAAACCCTTCATACAACGATGGAAACACAAAGCCAACTGCACCACTATACAGCGTCGCAATATCAGCGTCATCTACATAGCCTGTTAGAAGCACATCTTCTGCTCTGTCTAGCCATGCTTCATCAAACAGCCAGCCTTTTTTGCCACCCAACACCAGTTGATAGTTAAAATTGGATTGTTGGCGGCAGTGTTGGAAAGCCTGCACCAAGCGTCCGATGTTTTTGCGCGGCTGAAGCGTGCCTAAAAAGAAAAAATAATCTTTCTGAATGCCATATTTGGCTTTAACAGCAGCAATCTGTTGTAAATCAGTAACAGGTTGCAGGGTTGCATCTTGGCCGGGGTAAACAACATGGATTTTTTCAGGGGCAATGCCATAGTGAGCAATAAGATCGCGGCGCGTTGCTTCAGAGTCGGCCAATACTTCGCTGGCACGCTGGGCGCTAAAGCGCGTAGACCAATCTAAATAACGTCGTTCGCGGTCGGGGTGTGCTGTCGGAAAGTGCAGATAGCCCAAGTCATGCACTGTCACCACCGCCCGCCCCGGAAAAAAGCGCGGCAAGGTGTGGGCTGGCACAAAGGTCACCGCGGGGCGTGTGCGCCACAATTCAAACGCAAAGCGCAGATGTGTCCATATCCGCCGCCATGGGATAACATGAGCTGTCCATTTATCAGTGTCGAGCAAAAGATCAGTGTGGGGCTGGTCGCGGAAATAAAGATGAAAATGATGATTGGTTTCTAATGCCACCAAATGGCGAATCAATTCTAGGGCATAGTTTTCTGTGCCAGTGCGTTGGCTG
>CAZLPC010000402.1:0-3366 GCA_964561305.1 uncultured Anaerolineae bacterium | reverse complement strand
CGCCCTTCGGTATAGAGTGGTTGAAAGTAGATGCGGTCGGTTGTGGCCGGGACAGCGCGTCCCAAGTAGTAGTATCCCTTATCCGCAAACTCAAATACGGCTCGAATCTGGCCAAAATTCTTATACGGAATGACAGCATTGCCTTGTTGAATGCGCCAGCCTCGGCTGACAAACAACCGTCCAGCAATCGTGCCATCCACCGCGTGCCCTGCAAAGCGATTAGAGTAGGTATTGGTTGCTTGCTCGGCGGGTGTGAGGATGTATAACTCGCGGAAGGCCTGCTTAATCGGCTGGATAATGCGTTTATTGATGATATGGCGTTGCCAAGCGGCCAATGTGTTGGCCTCAAAAAGATCGTAAGAGTGTACAAGCCACAGCCGCTCGCCAAGTGTATAGGTATTGCCCCCTAAATCCACAAGTGTCATGGTATCCACATCTAGCAATCCTTGTCCACCCGTATCTGTTCGCCAAATCAAGCGCCGACAAAGATCACGGGCAACAGGCAGACGCATCAGATTGGTAAAATCGTCATGTTCCAACGCATCGCCCGTCGATATCAAACTCTCTAGCAGGCCGCTTCGCAAGCGCGAGGTCTGAGAACGCAGTTGACTCGCGGCCTCTTTGGCTTCTTGATAGGCTGAGCTGGCCCGTACAGTTTTGGGAACCGACTTTAGTTGACGATCGGTTTTCTGAATAAGAACCGCTACATCGGTTCCGTCTAGATGTAGTTGAAGCGTGTACTCATCAACTATCCACGTACGATCCGGTGCGGCCACTTCTTCAGCGATCATGGCTTCCATCGCCCATTCAAAACGGCTCACATCGGCGTAGCCAGCGATTTGCGCCAAATTCGCCATGCCCACTTGCACTGCTTCGGCATGGCTTACCCGCCGATTATTGCCGTATTTATGCCCTTCTTTGCCCACACGGCGCAAAGCTAGATAACGCTGTAGAACGCTCTCATTGTCTTGCAATGGCAAAAGTCCATACGCTTTGATGGCACTATGGGCATGGCGCTTTAGCTTCTGTTCGATTGTGGCGCGATTGAGGCCTAATAGCGCAGCTGCGAAAAATGCGGTGTTGGGCAATGCCTCGGCATTACTAAATAACGTAATAATGCGTTTGGCCAATGCCTCTCCGGTTTGGGCCATTACTTGACGCATCAATGCAACATCAATGACATCTGATAGGGTGTCAGTATCAGCTTTGTCAGCGTTATCTTCGGGATCAGCAAGTACGTCGCTACTTCCCTCCAACATTGAGATGAGCGGAATAGCGGCTTCCCAACCAAAAACCTCACATAGTAGTGTGCGTGAATGAGTTGCCAGTGGCAATAAAATATGAAGGCGATCAAGTTCAGCATCATCCAGTAATGTGTCTTGCTTCCCGATCTGACGCAATTGATAGATAAACGCTTGTCGTTGTTCATCTGTCTCAAGATCAGACATACTGGACTGCGCCATCCACTTTACAAGCCCCTCTACACTGTTATCCGGTGTTTTTATTCCCAACGACGTTATCTGAAACTGAATGATAAATTCAGCAGCTAACGCCAAAAAACGGCTACTTTGCGGCCCATCAATTATATTGAACCATGGCGCTATGGTGAGGTCGAGCTGTTGAAGACGCTCCCACATAAAGTGATCTAAAAAAGTTAACAGACGTTCTTGGAGTGTGTGCGTGGTTTGACTTGTTGCTGCGCCTAAGGTTTTGATATGCCATAACATGACATGATCATGATTTATCAGGCAGTGCTGAAGCACATCATCAGACAAACGCTGATGTTCATTCAAAATCTGGATCAAGTGGAGCCAATTGTCGAAGTTATATAAGTAGTAGCGTTCATTTGCGGTTGGATAGGGTTTGCCGGACAATTCCCCCATCACGAAGTCTTGAATGACTTGAAGCCGTTCCGCTGATAATGGTGGTTTCGTTAGCTGTTCTGTCAGATCTGCCGTGTGTTCTTGGCGATGGATATATTGAGAATACCTTGGGTCGGGCATGATCAGCCTCCTACAAGTGGGGTCAGGCGCAAGAAGGTGATTTTTGAGGTGGGGGTCAGCGTCAACACCTTGTCAAGTGTATCGGCTTGAGAACCATCTACGACCACCAGATACACACCACGCTCAAAGGCATCAAGGGCTTTTTCCACTTCATTGGGGATTGCAATGGGACGCTGGGGTTTCTCGGACGGTACTTTTACCGCACCCGTCTTAGATTGCGCCTGTACATCGGCATCTGTCAGGTATTGCCGATGTAGAATGTTGCGGGCTTTGTCAGTATCTAGTTTTTGGTGCAGCAACAGATCGCGGATTTGCTCCTCAACGGTCTGGCTGATGAGGTCGCGGACGGTGAGTTGCTCGTTCAATAACTCTAAGGCAATATTGGGCAGACCTTCCTCGGGTTTAGTGGTGCCCACAATTCGGCTACGAACCTCGACTTTCAACATAAGATTTTGTCCTCATATATTTTTCAACTTCTCACATTTTAGCACATTTGTTCCCTAGAACTTCTGCAACACTCAACTTTTGGGGGTTTAAAATGGACGCGAATCTTTTGCCACCATCCTCGTAACAGGGGGCAGAACAGGAGGCTTGATCGCACGTCATCAAGGGCGTGATCAAGTTACGCTCAGGCATTTATATTGAAATATAAAAGCCCAGACTTAGAGTGTCTGAGCTTTTGGTAACTGCCTGTAATAGGCTTTATTATGACGGAGCTGACGGGTCTCGAACCCGCGATCTCTACCTTGACAGGGTAGCATGTTAACCACTACACCACAGCTCCTTATTTGGTACTGATAAGTGAAGTATACAAAAAGGCGATCTCGATGTCAATAGTAATTTGCAATTTAGTCGTCAGTATCGCTGTCCATCGGCAACTGAAGTTTCTCAGCGGCATCGCGCTTGGTTTCTTCGCCACGCCGATCATAACGTGCTGTGGTTTGCACGTTGGCATGGCCCGCCATACGCGAAACGGTGGCAATGTCCACGCCACGATCTAACAAATCGCTGACGAAAGTCCGCCGAAAGTCATGCGGGCTAATGTCTAGGCTTACATCAGCTTGCTCAGAGCGTTTTTGCAGAATGTAATAAACCGATTGTGTGGTTAAACGGCGTTGCACCACAGCATGACTTTTGTTGACAGGGCAAAACAACGGCCCAGCCCACAACCCACGCACCAATAACCATTGCTCGACTGCTTGATTGATGGAGCGACTTAACCAAGCAGTGCGCTCTTTTTGGCCTTTGCCGCGCACAATTAATTTAGCTTGTCGGCTGTCATATTGAGACATGTCTATCCCCACCAGCTCTGCCCGCCGTAAACCAGCCCCGCCCAGCGGCCATGCGCGCGCGTGAAGATGTC
>CAZLPC010000401.1:0-3371 GCA_964561305.1 uncultured Anaerolineae bacterium | reverse complement strand
GCCATTTATTACGTCCTTTGGGCGACAAGAAGTCCGCGACACCTTGTTGGTGGTGTTAAAAACAGAAGACGGCATTATTGGTGTTGGCGAAACCCCATCACTGGTTGCGCCAATGTACGACGATCAATATTTGTGGGGCGATTCAGATATTTTGCAACGCTTTTTAAGTCCAGCATTGCAAACACACCTAAACGGCGTAGTTAACAGCTTTGCCGATTTAGAGCATATTTTTCAACCTATTAAAGGCCATCATTTCGCTAAGTGTGGGCTAGAAGCGGCCTATTGGCATATTGTATCTCAGCAACAAAGTAAATCTTTGGCGGCATTATGGGGTGGCACTGCGGAGCATGTGGTGGCAGGCTTCAGTATTGGTGCTCAGACCCTAGCTGATGTGATGGAGCGGGCAGAACAGGCCGTTACAACAGGCTTTAAGCGGCTAAAGATCAAAATTTGGCCCGGCTTTGATGTCGAGGTGTTGCAAGTGCTTCGCTCACGCTACCCCAACTTGCTGCTGCAAGCTGATGCCAATGCTGCTTATGATCCTTTTGAGCCAAGCCATGTCATGGCCTTAAAAGCACTAGACGATTTTAACTTATTGCTGATTGAACAGCCCTTTGCCCCCAACCGCGTGCTCGATCATGCGCGTTTTCAAGCTGACCATGACCTTAAAACACCGATTTGCCTCGACGAGAGCATCTTAAATGTGGATGATGCCCGTCAAGCCATTGAGCTTTGGCAAATGTTGGGTGTGTCGAATCGGTTGATTATTAATGTGAAGCCGCCACGGGTAGGCGGTTTTTGGGAAAGCGTGCGAATTGCCGATTATTGCCAAGCCTATGATACACCCTGTTGGGTGGGGGGTATGCTAGAGACCGGACTGGGCAAGTGGATGAACATTAGTCTTGCTGCACATCCAGCTTTTACACTACCCGGCGATCATTTGCAGCCCCAGCCGTACTATCAGCAAGACATCATCACACCACTCCCTGCTGTTGGGGCCGATGGAACAGTGGCCGTTCCTTCACAAAACCTAGGCCAAATTAATTGGGACATGATCGCCGCGCTGCAAGTTGCCCGTTATGAAACTCAATTGAACCCATAGCGCACTTGATAGCACGAAAATGGGCGCTACAATCAAAGGAACCATACCATAAATGAAGATTCGAGATATTGTCGCACCGAGAGGGTTGCTTCACGATGAAAAAGTCACGCAAGAAATTAGTCAATAATGAGCTTCGCACTTTAATCATTGCCACAATGATGTTTGTGTTTTTAGTGCCCGTCGGTTTTTTGGTGATTATCACTGTTCAGGATGATCATGCCCAAGAAAACTTTAGCAGCGAATTGGATGATGTGGTTGTTCCGGAAAACATTGGCGACGCACCTACCAACACCACCGACGAAACCACCCCTGAAGCATCATCTGATGAACAGAGTGAAGAGCCAGCCGTTGAAGAAGCCGCTACGGAAGCTGCTACCGAATCTCCCACTGAAGCTGCTACTGAAGCCGCACTATCGGATAATGCAACTGAAGTCGCTCCAACACCAGCAGACTAGCTGGTCTATTATGAGCTTTTGAGAACTGTTGACAAACCTCAATATCCATCTTAAACTCGAATGTACAGTTTCATGAGGAGTTAAGATGGATATTATTCGTAGCGAATCGGTTCCTTATAGCATTTGGGGCAAGCTCTATATTGAACCAGCCGCCATTGAACAAATGGAGCGTGTTGCACGTTTGCCGGTGGCGGTGCGGGGGGCCCTTATGCCTGATGCACATGTGGGCTATGGCTTACCAATTGGTGGGGTTTTGGCCACTATGGGGGCAATTATCCCGTATGCTGTGGGAGTGGACATTGCTTGCCGGATGCGCCTAACAGTATTTGATGCATCGCCGCATGTGTTGGGTCAAAAACGCGACCGATTCCGCAGCGCCATTGAAGACAATACGCGCTTTGGGGCTGGTGCAGAGTTTAAGCAACCCCACGATCACCCTGTGTTGCAAGACCCCACCTTTCAAGAGCTAGAGATTGCACGCGGCCTAAAAGACACAGCATGGCGACAACTGGGCACAAGCGGATCGGGAAATCATTTTGTCGAGTTTGGCGCACTGACTGTCCATGAGACGATAGTGGGTGATGAGGGCGACACAGGCGAAGGAGCGCGCACATTTGGCAATATTCCGCCCGGCAAATATTTGGCGCTTCTCAGTCATAGTGGCAGTCGAGGATTGGGCTTTCAAATTGCCAACCATTTCACACAGCTAGCGATGAGTATGCACCCCGAACTGCCCAAAGACTTCCAGCATTTGGCATGGCTAGACATAAACACACATTTTGGCCAAGCCTACTATCGGGCCATGCAACTTGCTGGGCGTTATGCCAGCGCCAACCATGCCATTATTCACCAGAGCATTGCTAACGCCATTCGCTTTGATGTGTTGGGTGGCGTAGAGAATCATCATAACTTTGCATGGCGCGAGGAACACGACGACCAAGAGGTATATGTGCATCGTAAAGGGGCAACGCCTGCTGGTGCTGGGGTATATGGCGTTATTCCGGGAACCATGCGCGACTTGGGCTTTGTGGTGCGCGGCAAAGGTGTTGCGGCCTCACTGGATAGTGCCGCACACGGAGCTGGCCGCCAATTCAGTCGCCAGCAAGCCTTTAAGCGCCTAGAATGGGGCGATGTAGAACAGCAACTGAAGAAACATGGCGTAGATTTAATTTCGGCCAGTTTGGACGAAACGCCCGGCGCATATAAAGACATCCGAAACGTGATGGAAGCTCAGGCCGACTTGGTGGATGTAGTGGGCGAGTTTCAGCCAATGGTTGTTAAAATGGATGCCGACAAGAGCTATCGTCGGCGCGAAAAAGGCAAGCAAAAATATGATAATCGTGGTCGTAAGCGTCCTGATGATCTATTGGAATAACTGACGACTGAGTTTTGACAGCCTATGGGGGTGTAGTCTACACTAGCGAAAATAGATCAAGGCGTTAGTGGAGGATACAACCCCAATGCAACAACCCCCATTTCGGTCGCGCCCACAGGTGGTGCGCCCCCAAGAACTGCCCCAAGCCGACGATGACAACATTGTAGAAGGTGTGATACCAGCTGATCATGCGCTTGTGCCAGCCGATGCCTATGACGATCCGCCACGCCCCACTCGTCGTCCGCGCCGTCGCACCCGGGGATTACATATTCCGCGCTTTAGTGTGCTGGTGTTGTCGTTATTGTTGATGATGGGTGGGGTGTTTTTTACAGTCTTAAATTTGGGTTATGTAGAAGGTGATGCCGCGTTGTGGTGGCCTTCAATAACATTGGGCGGGGCAACTCTCTGGATGCTGGGTGCACTGGTTCGGCGTGATGCA
>CAZLPC010000400.1:2942-3377 GCA_964561305.1 uncultured Anaerolineae bacterium | reverse complement strand
GGAGTTAATGTGTCAGTCGGTAATGCAGTTGGTGTATTGGTCTCAGTGGGTGAGGCGGTATTCGTAGCAGTTACTTCAAGAGTTAAGGTAGCTGTCTCGGTGGGGGTTTCAACATTTTGCGTTATTACAGCGTCTTCAGTCTCTGTAAGCAACAATGCATCTTCGGTTGCAATTGTTATAGAAATAGATTCAATTGAGGGCGTTACAGAAGGCAAGACCATTTCAGTGGGTGTGACAGTTACAGTAGGCTCTTGAGCAACTATCACAGGATCACTGGTCGTCGTAGTGGTTTCGGTAACGGCTGCCGTGTCTGTTAAAATAAAATCGAATGCCGAATCTGAATCACCACCATCATTATCTCCATTTCCAGAAGTAAAAATAAATATGGCTGCAATTATTAAAAACGCAAGCGCAAGCCCAGTGCCAGCGAGTACA
>CAZLPC010000400.1:0-2932 GCA_964561305.1 uncultured Anaerolineae bacterium | reverse complement strand
TATTGATGTTTGACCGTTCGCGTTCGGGAACGGATACAATATAAGTTTTATCATCTGCGGCTGAACTGGAAGTTGTCGCTACCTTCAGAGTAGACGAATCAATGGGGGGGACTGCAATCTGAAATTGTCCGCTTTGGGCTGCCTTAAATGCACGGGCGAACTCGCCAACACTTTCAAAGCGTTTCTCAGGGATTTTCGCAAGACCACGCAACAATACAGCAGATATACCTGACGGAATGTCAGAATTTGCTAAATCTAGGGTCGGTGGTTGGACTTCTAGATGTTTGTACATCATCTCGTGTGGCGTGATAGCGGTAAAAGGTAACTGGCCCGTAACAAGCTGATAGGTGACCGCTACTAACGCATACTGGTCAGCTGCGGGAGTTAAATTTTCGCCGCGCCATTGTTCAGGTGGCATGTAAGCTGGTGTCCCGACAGAGGCCCCTCCTTGCGTGATCTGCGTAATATCGCTGCGTGCGATTTTAGCAATACCAAAATCAACCACGTAGGGTGTGCTGTGTTCATCAAACATGATGTTATCGGGCTTGATGTCACGATGGATGATCCCTTGTCTATGAGCATAGTCAAGGGCTCCGCTCAGTTTGTCGATCATATCGGTAATTTCAAACAGCGAAAATCGCTGTTTTTGCATTCGTTGATTGAGCGTGCCACCAGATAACAGGGGCATTACTACAAATATAATGTCTTCTTCAGTGCCATAGTCAAAAATAGTGACAATATGGGGATGATTGAGGGCAGCAACCGTTTGTGCCTCGCGCTCAAAACGCTTAACAAAGTCAGGTTTTGTTGCTAGCGCCTTCGGAAGTACCTTTACAGCCACTTGACGATTAAGATTCGTTTGATAGGCGCGATAGACAGATCCCATGCCACCCACGCCTATCAACTGCTTAAGCTCATAGCGGCCTAGCTGCTTACCAGTTAGGTCATCTATGTTCATGTACCATCTCCGCCACTCACTATCAAATTATTTACACAACACTTATTTGAATGAGGGAACTTCAAACCCTTACTTCGAATATACCAGCCCACTCATTTAACAAGCTAGGGTAGATCAACTTTAGATCCACAACTTAGTTAAATTATAGAATGCATTGGATGTATTTCAAATTGGGGACGTTCCAGCACCGATGGCTCTTTTTCAATATTTTAGGCTGGCACATCGGTACAGCCTCTACATAAGAACCCCATGAATATGCCATTGTAGGAGCGATCTCTGCGTGGTCGCCCACAATAGCGTGCGCGTTGCCCCGATTTGAAATGCACTCTTTGGGTGTGAAGAGTATGTTAACCGACAAGTTCTTTCATTTCTAAAAGAAAACGTTTGTCATCAAGAGGCTTCGGGAAATAAGCATCAAAACCAGCTTTAAAAGCACGTTGGCGTAACTCAGGAGTATGAAATGCAGTTATTGCAACACATGGTATCGCTTGGTAAGTATCAACTTGTTTGATTTTTTCTAATAATTCAAAACCATCCATTCCCGGCAAAGCTAAATCAATGATAATAACTTGATGTTCTTCTGGCGAAATCAACATCAACGCATCTTCAGCAGTACCGGTGACTTCGACAGAAATATTAGCTCGAAAGAGCATTCTAACGATAAGCTCTTGTCCATCTGGATCATCTTCGATCACTAGAACTGTACTCATCGAGTTTTGTCCTTAGCAACATAGTAAAGTGGTAGTCGGGCTGTAAATATACTGAATTGATCGAGTTGGCTCTCGACGCTAATATCACCATTCATAAGCTCAACGAGATTTTTCACAATTGATAATCCTAAACCAGCTCCACCGTATTTCTTCTTACTAGAACTATCCACTTGAACAAAATCATCAAATATGGCTTTTTGCATGGAGATTGGAATACCGATACCTGTGTCTGATACCCGAATAATTAACGAATCACCCTCGCGAAGCAACTCTAGGTGCACATGTCCGGCATCAGTAAATTTTATAGCATTGATCATCAAGTTTGTGATTATTTGAGTAAGCCGTTCTTCATCATGAATAACAGGGGTTGGCAATTGTGGGTCAATGGTGAGACTTAGATCAAGATTTTTCTCTTGTGCTTGAATCTCAAGATCTTCAATAATGGCTTGAGCAAGATTTACCACCGATATTTCTTCCGCGATGATCACTAGAGAACCAGTTGCCATCCGCGATAAATCGAGCACGCTATTGATTAAGATCAACAAACGTTTACTATTTGCTAGGCTACGTTCTGCCATGTGAAGGTTGTCTTCGCCAAGTTGATGGCTATAAATCATTTCACGCAAAAAGCCAATAATGGCATTAAGAGGTGTTCTTAGTTCATGGCTCATGTTCGCGACAAAAAGGTCTTTCATTCTTGAGGCTGCTTCGGCCTCTTGGCGTGCTTGCTGCTCTTGAACAACAAGACGCTGAAGTTGCTCCTGCGCCTTCTTGCGCTCGGTAATATCTGTTGCAACGCCTAGTAGTTGTACACTGCCATCTTCTTGAGATATTAAAGGTACTTTTGTAGTTTGAAACCACCGCGTCTCGCCGCTGCGGACATTGGTCACAGGTTCCTCGCTAATAAAGATAGGCTCTCTATTTTCTATAACGCGCAGATCATCACTACGATATTTTAACGTTTCTTCTTGAAAGGGGTTGAAGTCTTCATCAAATTTGCCAATCATCCTTTCGGGTGTGGTATGATAAAGACTTGCCAGTGCCTGATTAACTAATGTAAATCTCCCTGTTTCATCTTTAGCAAAGATAAGGCTAGTGTTTAAATCTATTACCTGTCGTAAAAATCTACTTTGCGCTTGTAATGCATCTTGTGCTCTTTTGCGCTCTGTAATATCTGTTGCAACACCAAGCAATTGTACAGAGTTATCTTCTTCAGAGATAATAGGTACTTTTACGGTTTGAAACCATCGTGTTTCACCCGTTA